>JAMPIM010000003.1 GCA_023662705.1 Candidatus Gastranaerophilales bacterium
CTAGAAAACGTAAGATTTTCGGAGATGTAGTTATTTCTGAAACTCACGAAAAACTAGTTTCTAAAGAGTTACCTTACAAGAAGTATTCAAGATAGGAGTGTTGAACAATGAGAATTAAACGTGGTAATGTATGTCGCAATAGACACAAAAAAATATTAAAGCTTGCTAAAGGCTTCAAAGGCGCAAGAAGCAGAATCTTTAAAGTAGCTAACTGTGCTGTTATGAAAGCGCTTAAATACGCTTACAGAGACAGAAGAGCTACAAAACGCAACATGCGCAGACTTTGGATTGTTAGAATCAATGCAGCAGTTAGAGAACAAGGAATGAGCTACTCAAGATTTGTTAATGCTTGCAAAAAAGCTAACATTCAAGTTAACAGAAAAATGTTAGCAGACCTTGCTGTTAACGATAAAGAAGCTTTCCAAGTTGTAGTTGATGCAGCTAAAGCAGCTCTTTAATAATGTCTTAAAATTAAAAGACGGCGAAAACGAAGTTTTCGCCGTCTTTTGTTATGGAAAAAAGGAGAATAAGGAGTTACATATCATAAACAAAGTTTTGACCTGTTGTGTTTTCCGCAGCATCCTGTCTCATCGCCTGTGATGCGAAGAACATCTGTTTAGCATAAGACTGAATTTCTGCATTATAGACTCTTTGGTCAAAAATGTTTTCATATTTTTCAAGATAATCGCCAATCGGATTAACTACGTCGGTTAAGAGTCCGAGAGCAGTGTCTGCAAATTGTTCCATTACTCTTTTGCCAACGCCCATTTCGGCAAGTTTTTCCGATAAAGTCAGGGTTAAGAAGCCGCTTTCCTGAACCGCTTGTTCTGCTTGTTCAAGAAGTCTTGTCTCCATACGTTCTTCTGCGGCAGCATGCTGCTTAGTGGGGTCATACGTCGCATGTTTGTATGTTTGTAAGAATGTATTCAGATTAAATGCTTCTGCCATATCCTTTAGTCCCTGTATCTTTGTATTAATGATATCGGCATTTTTTTCAAAAACTTTAGGGTTTTAAGAATATTATTTACATTTTGTTACAAATTTTTTGTGTCGGGAGGGCTTTTGACGGGCATAAATTGCTCAGTACTGTGTACTTTCCGGTTCTTTCTGAGTTTTTGAGTACTCTTGCAGATGAATTTGTTAATACAATCTGGTTTTGAACGCATTCAAATCCGTTTTCCATAAATTGTTTTTCCAGTTTTTCGCCTGCATTCGTGTAGCGTTTTGTTTTAACAAACAGTCCGAAGCGTTTTTTCCTTTTTTTGATTTGGTCAGTTGCAAATGCAAGGATTGCATTAATATCGACATCCATCCAGCCTGTTTGGATTATATCGACAACGAAATTTTCATTATCTGATGTTCTAATAGAAATCCCGCCAATAATGTTTTTGGATTTTTTATCTTCAATGATATATTTGTATTCGCTGTAGTATGAAAGTCCTTTGAAGAGGGTTTCTTTAAATTCTTTTACGTCGCGGCTTAGCAGCGGACGAAAATGCGGAAGCAGGGCTTCGTTATAAAGGTTTGCTATTAATTGTGCATCCGAATTTCTAAATTCTCGGAATTCTTTTTTGTCATAATCGGTTTCAATAAATTTATTTACTCTCCAGAGTTTTTCGTATGATATTTGGCTGAATCCGCATTTTGAAACAAACATTGATAATAAATCAGGCAAATAATCATCTACTTTTACTATGATGGACACAGCTCCCATAGCTTTGTATTTTGAGACAACATACTGTATGAGCTCTATTGCATCTTCCCGAGCACCTTCTTCAAACAAAAGTTTTTGGATTTCCATTTTTTTGACACGAGAATTAATTGGAGCTATTGTGATAAGCCCTTTTACTTCTTTTTTGTCTTTTAATATATAAGATTCCGGCAAAAACTTGAATCTTAGCGGAAGCAAATGATGCAGCGGAATAAACGGATTAAACATAATGTGATTGATATATGTATCATACACATTGTTGTTTAAAAACGAAATCATTTCCTGCGTATTCTTCTTATCGAAATAATAAAGCTTTCTAATCTTGCTCATAAGAAGATTATATCTTATTCCCTTGTTAAAGACAATAAAATTTCCTGCGGAATATAGGTGTTTTTGACACCCGAATCAGTGTTTGCAAGGAAAAATTCAACTGTTTCACCTTTTTGAACTCCAAGCATATCAAACGGGATAGTTAAATCAATAACATCTTTGTATGTAATATTAACATCCTCGTGGTTTGCAAGTGTCCAAATATTTGGATGCAGACAAGTAGCAAGCCTTGGAGGATATAGTGTGTCTTTGATAAGTGTTAATGCAAGTTCGTGTTCAAATTTTTCCAATAATATCGGATAAGGACTGTCAGTCTTGCTGATAAGTCTTATGAATGCACGATTTTTTACGCTTGATGAATTTCTCAAATAAATATAAAACTGGCTAATTTTGTTAATAATTGCAGTTTCGTTATTTCCTTTATTTACATTGAGCCTGAAATAAATATTATCGCTGTCGCATCCGAAAAGGATTTTATCAACATTTTTGCTTTCTCTGAAAACAGGGCCGTCAAGAAGTGAGATACTGCCTGAATAATACCAGTCATCGTAGCTTTTAGCCAAACCGTCCATTTTAGGCGTAATTGTTCTTGAAGGATGTTTTAAAGGCATTTCAACTTTTGTTATTAATGATTCGTTTAGATATTCAGGCGGTTCCAGACCAAGTAACAGATAAACATTTTTTAAGCGTTCTCTGAACATATAGTCAAATACAAAATCCTGACCTGAATTATTCGGTTCACCATACCACCAAAACCAGTCACTGCCTTGAGCTATCATTAATTCGTTATATGCAGCATCAATATGCGGATAGTTTTTGTTTTGTTTGGCAAAAGATTCTAATGCTGTTTTAGTTTCCTTTAGGTAGTTCCAAGCTTTGTTTTTTGTAGGTTCGCCAATCCAGTATTGGAATGTTTTATCAATCCAGGAGCCTGAATAAATTTTGTTGAGTGTTTTTTTGTGTTTGTCTTTTTGGATATAATCCGAGATAAGCACAGTTTCAAGTGATTCGTCATTTTCTATTAATGTATAAATATATTCAAGAAAATCATTTCCGTCATTGTGGTAGTTTTCCCAACAGTTTTCACCATCAAGAGCAATGGTTAGCAAATGTGTTTGGTCAGGTGAAACCAGAAGTTTGTTTTGAACCACTTTAATTTTGTCATACAAATCATTTCCTGCCATTTTTGCATCAATACCTGCATATTCAAAGTTAATAAGGTTCGGAATTGAGCGGTCGCGGAAAATAACATTTATCGGATTTGTTTTAGTTTGATATTCGTATACCTTTGTAAGGTGATACGGGTCATTAAGGTTTCCTTTGAAGTCTCTTATGAAATCAAAATTAATAGAATCTGACAAAATCCCTTCGTCAGAAATTGTCCATTCAATGCCTTCTTTTGCAAGAAGATTAAGCGTTTTAGGGCCGAGACAAAGCTCAGGCGGCCAGAACCCTTTTGGACGGACTCCCATAATTTCTTCAACTTTGTCTAATGCCATACGAATCTGTTTTCTTGCATCATCAAGCATTCCGAGTGTTTGCGGCAAACCTTCTGTTGTGTAGGTATTTTTTGTTGAAGACTTCAGGTCGATTAAAATTGGTAGAATTGAGTGGTAATAAGCACTTGTTGTAAGTTCAATTCTGCCTTCTTCCATATATTTTTTATAAGTCGGAATAATTTCTCTTATGATTTGGCGATGCAGTTCTATTATTTCAATTCTGTCTTCTCTTGTATAATTGCGTTGTTTTTCCCAGAGCTCTTTTATTCTCGGATATCTTGTATCATGACTCGGGTCAATCCATACGAGGTTAAACAGCGCCATTAAATCAGAAATTTCCTGAGCGGAAAAATCATCTATATTGCAAACATCTTTTGAGAAACGCTTTTGATAAAGTGATTTGTAGTTTTCGCTTTTGTAAAGCATTGTTTCAAACTTAGGGCTGAAAAAGTTGTTTAAGATAAATGATTTTTCTTCCTGACTCAAGTTTTCTGTGTCAGAAATTGTGAGTTCGGAGTGAATATCATGATAGCCGTTTGCATAGTTAACAACTGTATCCATAAGCGCAGGAACTACGTCAAAATTTAGTTTTAAATTCGGAAATTTTTCCAAAATCAAAACCATGTCAAGATAATCTTTGACGGCATGAAGACGCGCCCAAGGCATAAGATAAGTGCCTTCGATTTCGTAGACCGGCTGATGCATGTGCCAGTATATTGCGATAGATAACTTTTTCACACCTTACTCCGTTTACATGAGTATAGCGCATTTTGACGGGTTCTGCAAGAGCAGGATGCAATAATGTAAAGTTGGGTTAAAACGAAAAAATCTTTACCTCTATGCCTTTACATTTACCACATTTTCTACTACTATATAAAAAAGGAGAGGTTAATCCAATGGCTAATAATAAATATAAACGTGTGTTATTGAAGATTAGTGGAGAAGCATTATTAGGAGACCAACAGTTTGGTATTGATCCTAAGCCTGTTGAGATGATTGCGGATGAAATCCGTTCTATTTATGAACGCGGAGTTGAAATCGCAGTTGTTGTAGGCGGCGGTAATATTTTCCGCGGTATGAAAAACAGCGCAAGATTAGGAATGGATCAGGCTTCCGGTGACTATGTCGGAATGCTTGCTACTGTTATGAACGCTGTTGTACTTCAATGCGCCTTGAAAAAAATTGAAGTTGAATGTCGTGTTATGACAGCAATTTCTATGAATCAGATTGCAGAACCTTATGTTCGCCACAGAGCAATTCGTCACCTTGAAAAAGGCAGAGTTGTTATTTTTGCAGCGGGAACAGGCAATCCGTTCTTTACAACAGATACTGCATCAGCGCTTCGTGCGTCCGAAATTAATGCAGAAGTTATGTTGATGGCGAAAAATGGCGTTGACGGGGTTTATGACGATGACCCTAAGGTTAATCCTAACGCGAAGAAGATTGATGAAATTTCTTATGCGGATATTATTAAAAAAGACTTAAAAGTTATGGATACTTCGGCTTGTGCTTTGTGTAAGCAAAACAATATTCCGATTTCCGTATTCGACTTTAAAGCATCAGGCAGCCTTGTCAAAATTATGAATGGCGAAGCTGTTGGAACGTATATACACTAAGAATTATTATAAAAGGAGAAAATTATGTCAGAAGCTCTTGAAGAAATCTTTTTATTCGGAGAGGAAAAAATGGAAAAAGCAATCGGACAGATGAAAAGAGAATTTGCATCGGTTCGTACAGGCAGAGCAAATCCAGGTGTTTTGGATAAAGTTGTTGTTGATTACTATGGAGTTCCGACTCAATTAAGACAAATGTCTCAGGTTAGTGTAAGCGAAGGTACTACACTTGTTATTACTCCTTACGATAAATCAATCATGAAAGAAATCGAAAAAGCTATTATTAAAGCTGAATTAGGTGTTGCGCCAAATAACGACGGTGCTTGCATCAGACTTAACTTCCCTCCTCTAACAGAAGAAAGAAGAAAAGAAACAGCAAAAGATGTTAAAAAATATGGTGAAGATGCAAAAATCGCTGTAAGAAATGTTCGCCGTGACATGGTTGATGATTTGAAAAAAGTTGAAAAAGAAGAAAATCTTCCTGAAGATATGGTGAAAGATAATCAGGATAAAATCCAAAAATTGACTGATAAATACGTGGGTATTATTGATTCACTTGTTTCAGAGAAAGAAAAAGAGGTTCTTACCGTATAATGGGTTCAAAAAGATTAGCAACAGGTACTGTTATAGGCTTAACGGCTTTGTTTGCACTTATGCAGGGCGGAATTTGGCTTGCACTTCTTGTTTCAATAGTTGTTTTCTATGCTTCGAAAGAATATACAACTATTTTGAGACATAAGGGTTTTTTCCCGAGTCTTAAGATTATTCTTGCATCAAGTTTAATCTTTGCTGTGCTTGCTTTTTTTAATAAATTTGAATGGCTTCCGCTTGCATTCACATTATCTGCAATGATGGCTCTGATGTGGGTTTTATTCCGCGGAAGACAGCCTTATATCGCGAATGTTGCTACAACTGTTTTTGGATTCCTTTATTGCGGATGGTTCCCGCTCCACTTATTGTTTCTTAGAAACTTTGAAGGCGGAATGGGATATACTGTTCTTTTATTCTTTGCAGTACTTGTAACAGATACATTCTGCTATATATTTGGAAGCAGATTCGGCAAACATAAACTTGCAGCTGTAATCAGTCCGAATAAAACTATCGAAGGTTCAATCGGCGGAAGTGTAATGTGTATGATTTTTTCACTTGCAATTGGTATTCCAATAGGACTTCCTTGGTATCATGCCGTAATTCTCGGTGTTTTAATTGCTGCGTTTGCACAAATTGGTGATTTGTGTGAATCAATGATTAAGCGTGATGCTGGTGTAAAAGATTCAAGCAATGTTTTACCTGGACATGGCGGATTTTTGGATAGAACAGACAGTTATATTTTAACTATTCCTGTTGTTTATTACTACCTTGAATTCTTTAGAGGCTTGTTTTAATGCTTGATGAGATTTTTGGTAAAGCAGAAAATGAAGAGTTGGTTGAATTAGCGCTGACGCATCCTTCTTATACCAAAGAAAACAACTTAGAACCTTTATTGAGTTATGAGAGATTAGAATTTTTTGGCGATTCGGTTTTGAAACTGTTTTCGTCAAAACTTCTTTTTGAGAGGTATTCCGAGTATCCTGAAGGTGAGTTATCAAAAATTCGTTCGATTCTGGTGTCGGATGCAATTCTGTCAAAGATTGCTTTTGAGATTGGAATTGATAAATTAATTAAACTTGGGCCTGCTGAGGAAAAACAAGGCGGAAGAAAAAGAGAGTCAAACCTTGCGTGTTCGCTTGAAGCGCTTTTGGGTGCTTATTATTTGAACGGCAAAGGTGCTCAAATAGAAGCTTTCATTAATAATTATTTGATGCCTTTTGCAGAGGATATTGATACCCATTTTGAGAAATACAATGCCAAGGACATTTTACAGCAATATACTCAAGGAATAGATAAAACTTTACCGGAATATCGCACAGTGGCGACTCATGGCCCTGCACATAAACCTGAGTTTGAGGTTGAAGTTATTTGGCAGGGTAAAGTTATTGCAACCGCAAAGGGTAAATCTAAAAAAGAAGCACAGCAGAATTGTGCGTATGAAGCGTGTTTGAAGCTTGGTGCAATCAACCAAACGGATGATTGAAAACTGCCGAAATTCTAATATAATCTATTGTGTAGAGGAAATTATCGTTATCTCGGGGAGAATTTAGCAAATGTACGACAGACGTTGGTACGATTCAAATGAGCATACACAGAGAGCATTGAGTATTCTTAAAGATATGGATGAAACTCAACGCAGAGCTTTATCTAAAGATTTAACAACTGTTGTTAAACAGATTAAGGAATTGCATGAAGAAGACGAAGAACCTAGTGTAAGCTTGGGTATTGACCGCGTTTTGGGGCTTTATAAATTATCAAATTCCCGCAGATGGTATGATAAAGTAAGTCTTCTTTCCTATGCTATGAAAACTATGTCTACATTACCTGAAGAAGATTTTTATACAATTATGGAAGGAATAGCTGCAAGCGCAGGCAGTGCCGTAGCTTAGGAATTTATATCTTCTCTTTTAACAGTAGGATTTAGGCTTTTTACTACAAAAGGTTTGGCGAAATAGATTGCGCTAATGAAGTTGAGAATATTTCCTGTTATGTTAAGCGCGCTTTTAGCTGATTTCATTTTTTGAGGTAGTGCTCCGCCGATACCTATTAATGCAAAGCCGCCCATAATGAATAAATATGCTTTAAAAATTCCGCGGGGTACTGCAACACAGTCGTTAACATCGCGGGGATTTGTAACTGCATCTGAAAATTTATCTATAAACTCACGTTTTTTAGGTTGTTCGTTTCTGAAATTCGGAGTTGTGGTTTGGATTTTTGAAATATTCATATCAATAATTACATTCTATTCTTTATTACTTTTTTTAGATTTGCAAGCAAGGTATATTCCATCAATAATAGCGATTATACCTACTGTTATACCGGCTTCTTTAAGAGCTGCATTTTTTCTTGCTTTTTGAGCTGTTTGTTCAATAACATCAAAAACCTCTTTAGAAATTTTATTGTCTTTATTTACAAACATTTTCGATTTTTCATCCCAACAACTGGAAATCGCATTTGCAAATCTGACGTTAAATTTATCCGGCTTATCAAGATGAGATTTGGCAAAATTCTTCGCTTCTGCTAATTCAAGATTTTGAATTTCTTCGGCTAATACTTTTTTGTCGTTACTACTCAAATTATCTAATTGTTTCAAAAGATAATCTTCTACTTCAGCGGTAGTTGTCAACTTGTCTATATCTTGTTTGAAGGTGCTGCACTCTTCAATCATTTTAAGTACTTTTTCATCTTCGGTAGAATCTAGCTTGTCAATAACTTTTCTTACGAATCTATCAGTTGGCAAATCATTTTCTACACAAGGACCTTGTTTTCTTACAAAATATTCCATTGCTCCTGCTGTTGCACCACCGGCTAGAGCAAGTCCGCCAGCCTGTAGATAAGCATTATTGTTTGAATTTCCTTGAATCGTAGTCATGAACTTAACCTTTCTTTGTTAAATTTTCCATATTGAACTTAAGTAGTTATAAATTTTTTGTGCTTTTTCTCCAACGTCAAAAGCTTCTTTTTCTAAAATATTTTCTCGATAGGCATTGTAATTCACGCTAGGGTCAGTATAGTTTTCCCAACCTTTTATATATTCTAAGCCTTTTTTATATTCTTCTGAACCTTCTTTGAATGGTTCAAGAGAGCCAAATCGTTCGTCAAGTAGTCTTCTAATATCGGCTAAATTCTCTTTCTTGAAAAGTTCTAAAATGTCTTTATCAGATTTCAAGCCTTGTTTCTCGAAAGCCATTTCTATTAATTCTTCAACACTAAAGTGTGAACAATCTGGATCTGTCTTTCTTAGATTTTCCATCTCTTCTCTTAAGTTTTTTTTGAAATCCGTTAGTTGTTTTCTCTGAATTTCTTCTGTTATACTTTGTTTATACAAAGATTCTGCAAACATATCCGGATTAGTGCGATATGCATCAGCAAATTGTTTTAAGTGTTTTAGTTCATGAAAACCAGTATCAAAAATTTCTTTTTGCACATTTCGTATTAAATGGTCGCTACTTGTATTTGGCATAATCTGAATTTTACCAAACGGAGAAGCACTTCCTGCTTCTGTATGAGCTAAGGCTGTTTTTAATGAATCATCTTTTAATTTTGAGACTGTAACATCTGTTTTAACTTGTTCAATACCATAATCTTTTTTGAGTGTTTCTATCATTTTCTTAGCAAAATCTTCTGTGTTATTATTTTGACAAAGTTCTTTGTATTTTGCTATTAATTGCTGTGTTTCTTCTTTTGATAAATCTCGCTCAAAGATTTCTTTAAAACATCTTTGAACTTCTTCAAAAGATGGTTTGGATAGTTTTCTTTTCAAAACGATACTGCCATATAACAAAACAACCGCAGAAATTACGCCAAGACAGATATTTCTGCCTAAGTGTTTTTTCTTGTTGGGTTTTACAGCAGTTGCAGTTTGTGTTTCCTTTTGAAATTCATCATTTTGAGGGCTTTTAACAAGTTCAGACTT
Source organism: Candidatus Gastranaerophilales bacterium (assembly GCA_023662705.1). Classification (GTDB taxonomy): domain Bacteria; phylum Cyanobacteriota; class Vampirovibrionia; order Gastranaerophilales; family Gastranaerophilaceae; genus CAG-196. Next base: position 9,661 of record JAMPIM010000003.1, read on the forward strand.
TATATTTTCTTCTGTATCAGCTTTGAATCCAATATTATTCTGAATAATGCTGTGATTGCCATTTAATGCTTCTATTACCACATTTTAAACCTTCCATTTTTTCCAAACGTTATATATATAAAGTAATTTTAACATGTGAAATTGCTTTTTTTTTGTAAAGAAATATTAAACCTTGTTTTGGAAATTAATTTTAGCTTTACAATAAAAAATTTTACAATTATAATAATTTTGTGCTGAGTGTGTGCAATTAATGCAGATATAAAGTATACGCACACAGACCGCACACAACAAAATAACAATATGGCTAAAGCCAGTATGGGTGCGTGGCGCAGTTGGTAGCGCAGTTGACTCTTAATCAATTGGTCCCGGGTTCGAGTCCCGGCACACCCATTTTTTTAATTAAGTGTTTGGGGATGTGTGTTATATGAGAATAAATTTCGGGGATAATAGTCCAAGTTTTACAGCAAAACCTGCTAATATTAAAGCATATTCAAGAGCTGTTGCGGAAGGTTTAGCGGTTCTTGATAAAAAAGTGGGGATTATTATACATAATTCTTCGGTTCCGTCTGCAAAAACCAATACGACGGGTATTGGTTCATTGTTGTCTACAAATGCAAGAGCGGCTTTTGTTCCGTTTTTAAGAGAACAGGGTGTAACAACTATTCAGCAGGAACCTGCTTATTTAAGACGATTGAGCGACCCTTCTCCATATTCTCCGATTTCTACTTCCAAAAATATTTATGCAATTCCTTTGGATGTTTTAACAACTGATGAGTATGACGGTTTCCTTTCTTCAGAAACTTTAAAGAAAATTCAGGACAGAGCTGCTGCTCGTGATGACGAAAAAGTTGACTATGCGTCTGTTGCAGAGGATTATGAATTAGCATTAAGAGAAGCTTATGATACTTATAGTCATAGAACACATACTTTGCTAAGTGATGAGACTTTAATGCTTGCCTTAGAGTTCTCGGAGTTTAAAAAACGTAATATACGCGAATTGGAACCGAATGCTATTTATGAGTCTTTGACAAAAAAATATAATGACGAAGATTGGCGAAATTGGGCTGAACAAGATAGAAATCTGTATGACTATGGCGATGACACACCTTATTTAATGCAGCTTCGCGAAGATTTAAGATTTGATGTTGAGTATCATATGTTCAAACAGTGGATTGCAGAACGCGAGATTGCTAAAACAAATAAACTTAATGAAGAGCGTGGAATTCGTATTATTGCAGATACTCCTGTTGCCTTTACTCCAGCGGAAGAGTGGTTGAATAAAGACTTGTTTATGGAAGACTATGTTCTTGGTGCACCTGCTGATTGTTATTCAGCTGACGGACAAAGATGGGGTTTTGCAGTATTAAAACCTGATATGATTTTTAACGAAGACGGAAGTCTTGGTAAAGGCGGAGAATTTCTCAAAAAGCGTTACGAATCAATATTTAAAGATTCTCCGGGTGGGGTAAGAATTGACCATGTTATTGGTTTGATTGACCCGTTTGTTTATAATAAAAACGAACCTTACATGACATTTGCTCAGTCAGGCCGTTTATATTCTTCTCCGTTTAAAGAGGCTTTTGAACAATATGCAAAACGTAATATAGATGAACATGCAGCTATTTTAGAAAAAATTGTTTTACCTGCTGCTGCAAAATACGGAATTAGTAAAGATGCTGTGATTTGTGAAGATTTAGGCGAAATCACAATGCCTGTAAGAGCTGTTATTGATAAATTACAGCTTACAGGATTATCTGTGACTCAGTTTGGTGCAAGCGGGTTCGATGCTCCCGAACGCAACGTAATTATGCCGGGATCTCATGATAATAAATCGTTTATTGAATATACGGATGAATTTTTTAGGAATGCGGAACATTCAAGACAAGGCAGAGATCATTTTATGTATAAAACCCATGTGCTCGGTTCAGATACAGTTGTACCCGAACAGAATGTGCATGAGTACCGTGAAGAATTAAGAAGTGATAAAAAGAAATTTATGGCAGCTTCTTTTGCTGAATTATTTACCAGCCCTGCAAAGAAGGTTCAGATATTCTTTACTGATTTCTTTGGTATCGGAAAAACATATAATGTTCCGGGGTCAAAGAAAAATTGCTGGACATTGAGATTGGGAAGTGATTTTGAGAAACTTTATTATGATAATCTTGCGCAAGGACTGGGTGTTAATTTCCCTGAAGTTATTGCAAGAGCAATAAGACAGCGCGGAACAGCGTTTGCGGAGAAACATAAGAATTTGCTAACTCGATTAGATAAATTTACGCAGATTCTTAAGAGTTAAGATAAATTTAAAGATTTTTTTGTGTTGCTGGAGGACACATTTTCTGTTCTGGGTAAATATACTACTTCGCAAATATCTTTTAATTCATTGAATTTATTTTCCCAGTCATTTCCCATGACGAAAATATCTGCTTTGAATTCTAAAATATCATTTCTTTTTTGTTCCCAATTGTTTTCAGGAATAACCAGGTCTACATATTTGATAGATTCAAGAATTTTTTTTCGCTGTTCGTATGTATAAAAAGATTTTTTACCTTTAATATTGTTGAAATCATCACTTGAAAGTCCGACTATTAAGTAATCTCCTAACGCTTTTGCTCGTTTTAAAAGATTGATATGTCCATAATGTAGTACATCAAAAGTTCCGTATGTAATTACCTTTTTCATTTTAACAATTTCCTTTAGACAAATTTGTCAGTGTATCTTGTTCTTCAGTGCTTAATACAATTCCTGAGTGACGAGGATATACATCTTTTGGTATTGTCATATAGTCCCCGTAAATGCTGCTTAAAACTTCGTGTGTCATATTAGGCGCAGGAAATAAACTTCCTTCGAATTCAATAGAGCTAAGTGGGAAAATGTTTTCATAATCATATACTTTGTTTTTCCATTTATGTGGAAAATCTATACCCCAAAACAGAGCCGGTTTATTGTTTTTATCAGAGGTATTTCCATTGAGAATATGTTTTGCTGTACGTTCTTTTAAATATTTTCTGGTTTGGGTTTCTGTTCGAAAATATTTAAGGAAATTTGGTTTGATTAATTTTGCAATTTTTTGCGAAATTGCAACTTTTTCTTCATTAGTTACAGGTTTGTAGTAATAGTCATAAGGGAAAATATCAATAAATATATTTCTACTTTTTTTATGACGTAGTTTGATAAAACACTTGTTTCTATGATTACATGAAAATTCATAATATAATTCCGGATATGCTTGAATGTTGTCCGCGAAAAGTTTGATAAATCTTTCATAATCATCTCTTGGCATTCCAATATCAATATCATCATCCCATGGAATAAATCCTTTGTGTCTTTTTGCACCAAGTAAAGTTCCGAAATCCAACCAATAGTTAATATTATTTTCTTTACAAAGGTTATCAAATATCTGTAACAAACCATGGTTTGCTTCTTGTATCAGGCGAAGCGTACCTTGTGCTTTTTGAACATCATTAATATCACTATTTGAATATATGTTTTTATATTCAGCTCTACGATTTTTTAGTTCCGGTCTGAGCAAATGTAGTTTTATACCAAAAAATATAATTGTTATGTGACTTGCAGAGCTATTATCGTAATTGAATATTTTGTTTAACATTTTCAACCTTCCTGTTACTGAAAAATGGTATCATATAAGTGATAAAAACACAACTTATTCGCTTAAAAGTTATGAATACATTGTTTAAACTGAAACAATTATGTCCTATTTTGTTAATAAGGGTGTTGTATGCATAACGATAAAGAGCTGATTGGCAAAAAAATTAAAGAATTTAGGAAGAAAAATAAATTTTCTCAAGCAGAGCTTGCTGAGCTTGTCGGCTTGTCTGATAAGCATATTGGCAGGATAGAAGCAGGGTATTATTTCCCAAGTGTCAACAATTTTTTAAATATAATGCATGTTCTGAAGATGAACTTTTCTGATTTTGGTTTTGATTTTAACTATGATGAAGCTCCTGAAAAAGCAGAACTATTAAGACTAATAGCGACTTCTAACGATGCAGAAATCAAGTTATATTTACAGATATTCAAATTAATTAAAGAAAACAAAGTATAATATTTTATACTTTTGTGAATTTCTGTTTTTCAGATATAGAGTTAATTTGTTCAATAACCATTTGAGGAACTAAAGCTTTCATGCATTCGGCTATTTTATTTTTACATAATTTGGGAGCATATATGTTTATGCAGCAAGGAGAACATGGAAAATTTTTTGTGACAATTTTACAATTTTCATTTCTTGGCTGCCAACGTTTTAATGAAGTATTACCGTTAAGAAGAATTGAATCTTTCTTAAATGCTGCTGCTATGTGTATAAGTCCTGAATCAATGCCTATTATCATATCAACTTTTTTAATTAAAGATGTTGTTTGAGATATAGAAAACTTTCCGCTTATATTTATGGGTTTTATTGCGCAGTTGTTTAATTTTTTGGTTAATTCTTCATATTTTGTATAATCTTTTGCTCCTCCACTTAAAAAAACTACTGCACCGAGTTCATTAGAAAGATACTCGATTACTTGAACCCAGTATTCATCAAGCCAGTTTTTTTCTGGCATTCTACTGTAGGCTTGAATTAAAACAGTTTTTTCTTTATAGGAGTTTAAGAATTTTTCTATTGTGTTATCGTCTTCTTTATTCGTCCAAGCTTCAGTATCTCTGTTTTGGATATTAATATTGGTAAGTTCTAACATGTCAAGAAAGCAGTCTGCAACATGTCGATTTTCGCTGCTTGGTATTTCTTTAGTAAGCAAGTGATTCTTAGAAATATCATATTCTGTTCTTGTAAAACCGATACGATTTTTTACACCACTTAAGAATGCTACTTTGGAAAAGAAGCTATCACTTTTTAGAAAATAAACTGTAGTGTATTTTCTGAAAAGTTTAAAGTAAGATAAAATGTTCTTATATTTGCCTTGAATTTTTTGCAGATTGTCAATATAAGGACAATTAGCTAAAACTCCTTCTGCTATATTGTCAACAAGAGCATCAATTTGTGCATTTGGAAATGTGTTTCGTAATTCTCTAAAAACAGCACTGGCTAAGACTGTATCTCCAACAGTTCCGTATCTGACAACTAATATATTTGTATTATTTTTCACAAATTGAATCTCCAACCATAGTTTACATGTGTGCACTATGATAACAACAAAGTTTTATAATATCAAATATAAGTTTACAAATATGAAAAAAGTTAATATTTCTGCTTAAGAAACTTTTCTATAATATTAGCAATACAAATGGTTTCTTCGTCCTTAAATTTGTAAGAGTTTTTGTGCGTATTGATTGATTTTAGAAAATCTGCAAGTTCATAACGTAATCCGTCGCCGTCATATTTAATAAAGAATTTTTGCGTAGCGGATAAATCTTCAAATCGGACTTCAAAATATTCTGTTTTCCACCATGGCGCAGGAACATAGATATAACCTTTTGTTCCCGCAATTACTAAATCACCTTCTTTTTTTACTCCGATGCCGATATTTGCAGTTGCCATTGCATTAGGATATCTAAGATTTATTTTGGTGAAGATATCTACTCCGCTTTCTTTATCAAAAATACTGGAGAATGAAATGTCGTTATAGTTAGTCCCTAATAATTTTATAATTGCGCAAAGTGGATAAGTTGATAGTTCAGTGAAACTTCCGCCAAACATTGATTTGTTAAATTCTCGCAAATTTTTGTTATCAATAAGCTTTGTAAATGTTGCACTTACATCTTTAATATTTCCGATTATACCGCTTTTTGCGATATTTATTAGTTTATTAAAACACGGTGCATAAGCTGTTTTAATAGCTTCTTGCAAAATAACATTATGCTGTTTGGCTAATAAAAATAATTCTTTTGCTTGCTCTGCTTCTAAAACCATAGGTTTTTCGCATAACACGTGTTTATTTTGTAATATTGCTTGTTTTGCGTATTCATAGTGAGTATTGTGCGGTGTTGCAATATAAACCGCATTTATTTTTGATAAAAATTCGTTGTAATTCGTATAATAATTATTTAATTCAAAAGATTCGCAAAACATTTTTATGTGTTCTTCATTTCTTCCGAACACGCAATCTATGTTTACTCCACTGACATATTTTGACTCATAAACAAATCTTTTAGCAATGCGTCCGTTTCCTACAATGCCTAAGTTTAAGATTGGATCATTGGAGATTCTTAAATCTGTAGAAGAAATCCCTTTAGTTCGTTCTAAATATACAACATCACAATATTCCTTGAGGTAATCAAATTTTCCCAACCAATCAGAACCGATTGCAAAAATATCTATTTCATATTTTTGAATGTCAGCAATTTTTTGTCCGAAATATTCTTCTACAATAATTTTATCTGCAAGACCTGTTTTCTTAACATTCTCTATTCTTTTAACAAGCGGCTCTATAACATTTAATTTTCCCCTGTTATAGTCATATTCTTCGCCAGTGATACCTACAATTAAATAGTCGCCTAATTCTTTTGCGCGTTTTAGTAAATTAAGATGACCATAATGAAAAATATCAAAAGTTCCATAAGTTATTACTTTTTTCATTCGTTATTTCCTGCTTTAATCATTAATGCAATACAATCTTTCTCTGTTTGATTCAGTTTTGCGTACATTGAATGCCCAAAACCAATTTTTTTCGGATATTGCATATAATTGCCGTAGATTCGTTTTAAATGCGCATCGATATTATTGACACTTGGAAAATGAAGTCCTTCAAACTCAATTGTTTTTAAAGGGAAAATGGTATCATACTGTGCAAACCAATTATTCCAAGTATGTCTGAAATCTACTCCCCAAACTATATCAGAGTGTTCAATGTCATTGGGTTTTATAATCTTTTTTTGCAAATTTTGAAGTAAAAATTGCAGTACATCATTTTCTATGATTTCATACTGACATCTGGATTCTATCAAATATCGTTTTGTTCTTATATTTTTTGTTTGTTCAATTTGTTCTTTTTCAGATAATTTTTGTCCGTATATATCGCAAGGGAAAATATCTACAAACAGATGAGGGCATTTTTTATGTTTGATTTTGATAAAATAATGCGAACCTTTTTTGTTGTTTCGGTGATATGCAGGGTAAATATCAGGATTTCTTGAGCTTTTTTGAAATGCTTCAAAAACTTTTTCGTAATCACATCTTAGCATTGATGTATCAATATCATCATCCCACGGAATATAACCTTTGTGGCGAGCAGCGCCAATTAATGTTCCAAAATCAAGCCAGTATGTAAGATTATTTTCTTTGCATACATAATCCAGTTCTTTTAGTAATTCTAGATTTGCGCATTGAATATCACGAATTTGTCCTTGAGCACGAGGCAAATTTGTTATATCAAAATTTTCATTCTTGTATTTTTGATAAGGTGTATTTTCTCTTCTTAGCCATACATTAGGTTTTGCAATACTTAGTTTCATACCCAAAATACAAAAATTCAAGCGTATTTCGGCACTGTTTTTGATGGAAAATATGAATTTGGCTAATTTAAAAAGAATGGTTGGTATAGTAAGAATCCCAAATAATATATATTTTGTTTTGTAAATACCAACGTAAGCTTTTAGCAACCAATTCAGATTAACTTTTTTATAATAATTCATTCTTTCAGGCAGCTGAAAACAATGTTCAAATGCAAATTTTTGCATTTCTTTATATACAAAAATTCTGTCTTTTTCTCTTTGTTCTTTTAATGCTTTTGAGTTGCAGGTTGAATCAGAACGCTGTATATAATGATATAATGTATTGGGAACAGAAATAATTTTATTAGCAAAATAAACTGATTTTACTGCAAATTCTACGTCTTCATGCAAACGTTGTTCGGTAAAAAAGATATTATTATTTTTTAAAAAAGAAGTTCGATAAATTTTATTTACACTGTTAAAAAATCGATTTGTTCTATCTGAGCATAATTTAATTTTATCTGAGATATTTTTAGCAGTTTTAGTTTGATTATATTTTAAAATATATTTCGTATAATTTTTCTTATGCTTGATTATACTTGCAGAGGCAATATCTGATTCGTTTTCTTTAGCTGCATAATATAGTTTTTCAAAAAAATCTCTATCAACATAGTCATCAGGGTCAACAAAACCAATGTATTCACCTTGTGCAGCTTTAATCCCGTTATTTCTTGCTGTACCTTGTTTAGCATTTTCTTGTATAAGTACTTTAATCCTGCTGTCTTTTTGGGTGAAATCCGATAATATTTTTAAACTGTTGTCGGTTGAACCGTCATCAATACAAATAATTTCCAAATTTTGGATTGTTTGGTTGATTAATGATGTCAGACACGTTTCCAGATATTTTTCAACATTATAAACTGGAATAATAATTGATAAACAAATTAAATCTTTTTTCATAGCCACCTTTTACATTACATTTGTTCAAAATGTATTACATGTAATGAGTTTACCATGAAAATATAAAAGGCAATACATGTAATGTATTTTTTAATAATAGGAAATATAACTGGTTATAAGAGAAGTTAATCTAATGTATTCTGGTTTTATGATATATGATGATAAAAAATTTATCGGGCAGGTAATTAAAAATGCCCGTAAAAAAGCCAAATTAACCCAAAATCAATTAGCCGAAGCAATTGGGATGTCTGAAAAGAATTTAGGAAATATTGAAAACGGGAAGCAATTTCCTCAGGTTAATAATTTTTTACATATTATGGAATTTTTAAATATTCCTTTGGAAGATTTTGGGGTCAACAATATATCTTGCAGTGATAAAGCAAAACAAAATCTGCTTAAGTTACTTTTATCTGTAAATCCAAAGCATGCCGAAAGTTACTGCAAAATTTTTGAGTTAATTAATGATATTAAATATTAATCTCAGCATTAAACATATACTCAGCAGGGCCTGATAAGAAGACATCTCCTTGTGGCTTGTTTGGGGTGCCGTTCCAGACGACATTAACTTTTCCTCCAAGAAGTTCTACATCTACATTGTTTTCCAGTAATCCGTTAAGGATACCTGCTACAACGCTTGCGCAAGCTCCTGTTCCGCAGGCAAGAGTGATTCCGCAGCCGCGTTCCCAGACGCAGAGTTCAATTTCTTTTGGAGAGTGAATTTTTATAAATTCAACATTGGTTTTTTCGGGGAATTCTGCTCCGAGTTCGATTTCCGGGCCGTAAGTTTTTGCAAGTTCAAGAAGGTTTTCGTTATCTTTTATAAAGATTACAAAATGCGGGTTTCCCATAGAAACAGCATTGCCGACAAAAATTCTGTCTTGTACCGAGATTTTATAATTAAGATTATCATTCGGAAGGAACGGAATTTCGTTTGTGTCTAAAATCGGTTTTGACATATTAACGCGAACCTGACCGTTATCAAGTATTTGCGGTTTTATAATCCCTGCAAGAGTTTTTACGGTGAATTCTTTTTTATCAACAAGTTTTTTATCATAAACATATTTTGCAAAACATCTCATTCCGTTACCGCACATTTGCGCTGTTGAACCATCTGAGTTGTAGAAAAACCATCCTATATCCGCTTCATCACAGTTTGTATCAGGAATAATTAAACCATCTGCTCCTACGCCAAAATGTCTGTCGCAAAGCTTTCTAGCTGCTTCATCCATTTGTAAACCTGATTTTTTGAATTCTTCATAATCAACGATTACAAAATCATTTCCGCATCCCTGCATTTTGGTAAATTTTATTCCCATTATTAAAAACCTCTTTTTATAGTACAATATGATTATATAGGGGAATTAAAACGATGGCAATAATAAAAGTACAAAAAGGAACAAAAGATATATTACCTGCTGATATGCCTGTTTGGCATTTTATGGAAGAAAAGGCTAATGAAGTTTTTTCAAAATACGGCGCAAAAGAAATTAGAACTCCGATTTTTGAAGCAACAGAATTATTTGCACGCGGTGTTGGTGATACAACAGATATTGTTAACAAAGAAATGTACACTTTTGAAAAATCTGAGCGTTCTTTAACACTTCGTCCTGAAAACACAGCTGGTGTTGTTCGTTCTTTTATTGAAAACGGTATGCACAGACTTTCCGCTCCTGTAAAATTATGGTACAAAGGCCCAATGTTCAGATATGAAAGACCTCAGGCAGGACGTCAAAGACAGTTTCATCAGGTTGGTGTGGAAGTTTTTGGTATCAAACAAGCGACTGCTGATGCAGAAGTTATTTTGATGGCGGTTAATTATCTTAAGGCTCTAGGGCTTAATGATTTATCTGTTGAATTGAATTCTCTTGGGTGTCCTCAATGCCGTGAAGTTTTCAAAACAAAACTTAAAGAAGTTTTAAAACCTTATTTATCTCAGCTTTGTCCAGATTGCCAATCAAGATATGAAAAAAATCCTCTAAGACTTTTGGATTGTAAAGTTGAAGAGTGTAAAGAAATTTATGCAAAACCTGAAATTCAATCTGTTATTCAATCTGATTTTATTTGCGATGATTGTTCTAATCATTTTGAAGAATTAAAAGGTTATTTGGATAAATTAGGTGTAAATTATTCGATTAATAAGCTTCTTGTAAGAGGTTTGGATTACTATAACAGAACTGTTTTTGAAATAAAATCAAACAATCTGGGTTCTCAGAATGCTGTTTGCGGCGGCGGCCGCTACGACAGCCTTGTGAAAAACCTTGGCGGAGAAGATACTCCTGCAATCGGTTTTGCAATGGGTATGGAAAGGTTAGCCTCACTTCTTGGTGAAAAACAAGATGAGAAAACTCAGGCATTTGTAGTTTCTAATAACTCTCTTGAGGCTATCAAATTAACTGAAGAGTTGCGTGCTCAAGGTATCACTTGTGAATTCGATTTGACTAATAAAAAGTTTGTTAAACAACTTGAAAAAGCTTCTAAAGTTGCAAAATATGCACTTATTTTAGGTGAAGATGAAATCGCAGCTGATAAGGTTACGGTTAAAAATTTGTCAAACTCAGAACAGAAAACTGTAGATAGAAATAGCAATTATTTTATTTAGCTGTTTTCTTCTTAATATGCGTATAAATTCGTATGACAGTACTTCATTTGGTGTGAATCTGAATTCTCCGAAACTTCGTTATGACAAAAAAGATTTTTTTGTTAATATTAACGGTTACGGGAAGAATTGGCTTTGGGCATATAGAACAAAGAAAACGGCTGATAAAGCAGTTGATTTGGTACGAAAAGATTCTGAGCCTGAATCGGTTTTGAAGTTTATAACAAACGGGATTGCAAAAGCAAATAAGTTTTGTATGGAAAGGAATAAGCGTTCAAAAACGGGGCTTTTGAGAGCCCAGAGAGATGGCTGGGAATCTCCTGAATGGCCTTGGGGTGATTTGATTACGTATTTTGGAGCAGGACGCTATAGTTTGTATAAAGCAAGACTGCATGAGACTGGTATGAATCAGCCGATAACAAGACCTAATGATAAAATTGGGATTTCACGTCCCACATATACTCATGAAATTATTCATGGAAACAGCGGGTGTATAAATGATTCATTGGATTATGTTTTTGAACTCAGTAAGAAAATTTTTCCGAAATTTATACATAAAGAAGTTCAATCCGAGGATATGAAAGAGGTTAATGATACAATAGCTGAAATTAGATGGGTACTTGCGCATTCAACTCCTTGGGTTAGAGGAAGTGATGCTATTTCAAATGTTTTTATGCGTGTAATGTATAAAGCAATCGGGATAAAAACTTATCCTTTAGCAGAAGGTGTTTCGTTGGATTTGGAAGCTTATTGTACGGAGCTTGAGGATTATAAAAAAGAGTTTCCGTATTATTTTGAGAAACCGCCTGAAATTATTGAGTAAAAAAAAGAACCCCGAAGGGTTCTTTTTTTTTATTATTCGTAAATATAACCGTTTGTAAGGTCAATTTTGATAGGAGCAAGAAGTCTCAAGTTAACGATTTCGTTAGGCATTGTTAAGACTTTAGCGCCTTTGAATATTCTTCTCCAGAATCCGATTTTCTTAGGATCAAGAGTTGCTACACCGTAAACCATTACAGCCTGGTCGTTTGGAGTTACTAGAAGTTCGTTCTTGATAATAACTTCGCCGTTTTGTCTGAATAGTTTACCTTTTTGAACGTATTTTACCTGACCTTTCATATCACTGTTTTCAGAGATAAGAAGATATTTTTCTTTAGTAACATAGTTTTGTGGTGTTTTAGCTGTGTAAATATCAGTTACGTTTGAAATTTCTGAACCAACAACTGTTTCAAGCTTGATAGGGAAGATAGTTCCGGCAGGAACAATACCGATTGAACCTTGAACTTTTACGTTGTCAACGATATAACCTTCAGCTGTTCTTTTTTGCATAACTTCTGCAAGTTTAGCGTTTGGATTAAGCTTAGCTTCCTGCATCATTTTGTAAAGAATCATAGCAACTTCTGCTCTGTTTGCAGGTCTTTCAGCTTCCATTTTGCCTTCGTGACCAGGCATAACAACAACAAGGTCAAGAACGTGAGCTTTTGCAGCTGCCATCAAGAACCAAGCAGGCATTTGAGTATAATCTTCGTATGATTTAGAGATAATATCGTTAGCTCTTTGCTGGCTGATTTGGTTTGTAGTTAAAGCGTTTACTGCGATGTTGATAGCTTCTGCTCTTGTTACTGAGTCAAAAGGTCTGTAGCCTGTACCTTTAGCATCAGGGATTAGGTCGAAATAAACCGCTTTTTTGATTTGATTATAAGCCCAGAAATCAGGAGTTACGTCTATGAAGTGGATATCCTGAGTAACGTCTGTATTTTCTTGTCCTAAAGCTTTGATAGCCATAGAAGCAAATTCTGCTCTTGTTACAGGGATATCAGGTTTGTAAGTTCCGTCAGGGTAACCTACAACAACACCGACTTCTGTTAAAAATTTGATTGATTGATATGCCCAATGAGCTTCGTCCATATCAGTATAGAATGCGTTTGCAGGGTTGTTTAACATAACTAATGCTGCTAAAACGAACATACCTTTGATTAATCTTTTGAACATTAAATGTCCTCCTTTTTAGTATAGAACTCTATAACTCTATGCTATATGAAAAAGGCGCTTAATGCAATTTATTTTAACATTTATTAATACAACTCAAATTCAGATTTTTGCGGGAATTTTTGCTCCAAGAGCACTTTTATATTTTTCCTGTCTTCGGGTTTGGTTTTTCTGCAATCATTTATGCATAAAAGTTTTGTATTAACTTTCTGAATCTCTTTTATCGCAGATGTTGTTATATTATAGCATTTTGATTCGGCAGACAGTTTCTTAAAGTATCTGTTATAAAAACTTGGTTGGATGTTTCTTAATTCACCCATATTTTTAGCAAGTGTATAATATGTGACGCACATTCTTTGCATATCCGTGAATTTTCTGAATCTATGATTTAAGGTTTCATCAAATTCGGGTTTAAACTCTTCAATACACTCTAAAAATAATGATTTTCTATAAGCATCAATGCCGTGATGCGGGAAGAATGCGGGGATGTTTTTATTAAATCTTTTCTTTACAAGATTATATGCTCTCTGTATGGTATGTCCATAAAGATGTTTATAAATCCTGAAATTCCAAATCCTTTTATCAACTCTGCAAACAGGTTTTTCATCAACAAAGAAAAAGTCTTTGTCCACATTATCCCATAAGAGGGTATCATCATTAGCATAAAGAAAATACTCAGACAATTCCGGAATATAAGGAATTCTTGATTCGATTGCACACGAATTAAACAACGGTAATTTATCTTGAGGAATTATTTCCGAATGGTCAACAATTTTAATCTTTTTGTTCTCTAAGTTTAACCATTCGGGAGTTTGATTATCTGTAACAAGAAAAATTCTGTTTATCCAAGGTGCATATTTTTCTATTGAACGAAGCGAATATTTTAGTTCGTCATTATTAACAAAACTACAATCATCAACTGCGTCTTTATTATAGCTTTTTGTGGTGTATTTGCTTTTCTTTTCGCGCCAGTTTTTATCGTTTTCATCTACCCACAAGTAAACTAAATCAATATTCATTTCATCCTCCTTCTTCATTATATATGAAACAGAGAAAAGGGAACAGGCGGCGGAGCGAAGCTCCGCCGCCTGTTAATCAGATGTCCTTAACATGCATCCAGATAAGATTTAAGACACTCGATATTATCAACTTTTCTTAGTTTTTGTATAGCAGCGTTTTCGATTTGTCTTATACGTTCTTTTGAGAATCCTAATGCGTTTCCGATTTGTTCCAGTGTTTTAGGTTCCTCATCGTCAATCCCGAATCTGCGTTTAATAATTTCCTGTTCCCGTTGGTCTAATTTGCTTATCAGTCTTGTGATATCCTGTTCCTGTAATTTGCTCTGTGCGCTTGCTTCCGGCGATTTATAAGTCGTATCTTCCACATAATCCTGAATACATAAATCGTCTGTTACAAATGTATCTAAGCTCACAGGTTCTTTTTTAAGTGCGTTTTTTACTTCTTCAATTTTTTTGAAATCCAACCCTGAGATTTTTGAAATAGTTTCGTCATCAGGCTCAAGAGTATCATTTCCAATAATGTCTTCGCAAGCTTTCTTGTACCTGCGAATCTTATCAAGCATATGCACAGGAATCCTAATAGTACGAGAGTGATTAGAGATTGCCCTGATAATTGTTTGTTTAATCCACCATGTTGCGTAAGTAGAGAATTTAAAATTTTTTCTGTAGTCATATTTTTCTGCCGCCTTTATTAATCCTAATGATCCTTCCTGTACCAAATCCATAAACAGAACACCCTGCCCGATATATTTCTTGGCAATACTCACAACAAGTCTTAAGTTTGCCTGCACCAATTTTTCTCTTGCCTGTTCTCTCTCTTGTTTAGTACCTTCCTGAATCGCTTTCCCCAGCTCAATTTCCTCTCTTTTTGTAAGCATTCGTTTTCTGCCGATTTCTTTTAAATACATTTGTAAAATATCATCGTTGTTTACAACAGCACTAAAAGTTTTTGGCAGTGTTAAATCCATTTCACTATCGTCGATGTACTCGACGTTGTTACTCAAAGCTCTGCTCATCTTTTTCATCTCCTCCGTTCTAAATTAATAGACGAAGTTTTTATGAAAAAGTTCCCTTGATTAAAATATCTTTTCCAATTTGTTTTATTTCGTAGATACTAAGTTGTTTTGATTGATTGATATCTTCAATATTATCCCCGTTGAAACAACTGAATCCGTTATTGTCATTCAGAATCTTTGGAGCAATAAATTGATAAACTTCATCAATAATATTCTCTTTCAATAAAGCTCCTGCAAGAGTTCCTCCGCATTCAACAAACACAGTGCAGGCACCTTGTTTATATAATTCTTGCAAGGTTTCTTTCAACGGTAATTTTGAAATATAAATTTTTCCCTGCTGATAAATTCTGGAATCGGGATTTGTGCGGGAATGTCTGTCTAAAATGCATTTAAACTTGTGTTCCATTGTCGGATTATCGGCAATAACAGTGTTTGAACTTGTCATAATACAATCAAATTCTTTGCGCATACGATAAACTTCTTCGCGTGCTTCAGAAGAAGTTATCCATTTTGATGAACCTGTTTTTGCAGCGATTTTACCGTCCATTGTAGTTGCAGTTTTCAAAACTACATAAGGCAATTTTGTCGTGATATTTTTGATAAAAACACGGTTTAGGAATCTTGCTTCTTCTTCCAAAACTCCTTCAACAACTTCTATCCCTGCGTTCTTGAGTTTAGAAATCCCGTCTACTTTAGGATTTGGGTCGCGCATTGCAAAAACCACACGTGCTAATTTGTGCTCAATGATTAAGTCAACACAGGGCGGAGTCTTGCCATAATGCGAACATGGTTCAAGATTGACATACAAAGTTCCGCCTTCTGCTTCGTTATTTTTTAATTTAAGTAAAGCATCACGTTCTGCGTGGTTTTTACCGTATTTTTTGTGGTAACCTTTTGATACTACATTTCCTTCTTTGTCAAGAACAACGCAGCCGACCATAGGATTAGGCGCAACATTGCCTTTCCCTTTGATTGCAAGAGAAAGGCAATGTTTCATGTATTTTTCGTCTAAACTTGTTGTCATACAAGTATTATAACGCAATTTATTTAGCTTTGTTAATTTTTTCTATAAGTTCAATAATTTCGGCATCATCTCTGATGTTTAAGGATTCTTTCATTGTCTTGATTGATTCAATAATGTCATCCATTGTAATTTTTGCAGTTGAATCCAGATTTCCTTCGGTATCTCGTTTAACTGAACCGCCTGCTTTCTTGAAGATTGCATTGAGTTTTCTGAATGAAATATCATGCTCTTCGAGGAACTTACAAAGTTCATCCAACTGAGCTGAGTTTGCATCTTTTAATTCATCTGCAACAAGACTCTTTTCGCTGTAGCGTTTAACCATTGTGTTTTTGAGTTGTTCAGCGTTAGGGTTGCCGACTCTGATATGCAAATCGAATCTGTCTAACATTGGTCTGTCAAGTTGTTTGCCGTCTGCTGTTGCAGCTTTTTTCGCATCAATTTCAAGGTTGGTTGCGCCTAATGTCATAATATTTTTACGCTTACCGAGCTTTTCGGTGAAACCTTTTTTGAACTCGTTTAACATATCATTAGAAATTTTTGCCCCTGAACCTGTATCGACCATCATAACCGAATCGATTTCATCTGCGAATACGAATATTCTTTCCATCTCAGGAATCTGTTTTCCTTCTGCCTTAGCTTTGGCGATGGCTTCTGCGATTTCTTTCTCGTTTCCGCGTTCTACAATGTCTTTGCCGATTACATCACCGAGTTCTTTCTGGTATTTTGAATACATTGCATCTGCATCAGCGCAAATTTTGTCGATAATAGCATTAATATTCTTTTCTGTTTCACCGACATATTTGTCTTTCATCTTGGTAACATCAAGAGTTGCAAATTTAGCTTTCGGGAACATATTTGAAATAGCTTTGGCAATGGTTGTTTTACCTGTACCCGGAGGACCGTAGAAAAGAATTGAATTAACGGTTTCACCGCCTCTTTCGATAATAGTTTCCCTGTTTTCTACAGTGTATTTAATCTGCTGGGCTAATTCTTTTAAATCATCAGATAGCGCCATGTCCTCAATTTTTGTTGCCTTAGAAATATCTTCATAAATTGTTTTGATGGCTTCTTCTGTTTTTTCTGTACCTTGTCTTGCAAAATAAGCAGCCTGTTCTTTTAGTGCTTTCATCTGTTCGGCGGCAACTTGTTTATTAACTTTATGTGTTGCAAGTCCAATCAACGCTTGAATACCAAATGCAACAGCACATCCGACTCCTGCGAGAACACCTGCTTTCATCCATTTGTCTTTGCTATCGGATTTTTTCTGAGCATTCATAATCTCAAAAGAATCTCTGCCCATTGGCGGTAATGGCGCATATTGTCCCTGACGCGAATAATTGTCTGCCTTAAAATTTGGTTTTTGAACACTAACATTTGGTACTTCTAACATAATAATTCCCTATATTGATAACCTTCTAACATGTTAAAAACAAAATGAGGCTTAAAATTGCCTCATTTGTTAAGAATTGTTATTTTAATAATTTTTTTAGTTCTTCGATTTCTGCTTGAGTCAAGTTTAATTCTTTTGCTGATGAAATTGCTGCATTAATAAAATCATTCAAGCTGAGTTTTTCCCCGTCTTGAGGAGCGGTAATATTTTTCCATCCAAAATTTGCCTGTTCTCTGTATGCATAATTATGACCGTCTCTTGACATAATTTCGTAGAATTGATTCAATCTGTCAGATGCGGTTTTTACGTCATCAGCTACAGCAGTACCACCGGTTTTAAAGTGGCTGAGATGATTTTTTACCAGTGCTTCAGGAGTAGGTCTTGGAATAAATACTTCACGCGCACGGCTTACGATTGCACTTTCGAGTTCGTTAGGGTTTTTATTTGAGTTGAGGAATATAAATACCCCGTCCTCTTTTTGCATTTGTTCAATATTTCTTTTTAGTCTAGTGAAAATTTGGTTGTCAGAGTTTTTATTAGCTCCTGTTGCTAGCTGCAAGACTTCATCACATTCATCAAAAAAGAATATTGATTTATGATTAGGGTCTTTTGCTCGTGCAGCTCTGTGAGATTCAAGGAATGTTTCTACCGAAGTATTCATGTTTTTCTCTAATGTTCCCTGATAACCCCCTTTGAGTTCTCCGATATCAAACACAAAAGGATTTACTCCCAATTTTTTGCAAAGTGCATTTACAAAACTTGTTTTACCTGTTCCCGGAGGGCCATAGAACAAGAATGTGTTCTGCGGGTCTAAACAACACTCGGTATATCTTGGTTTTCTATTCATATTATCAAGAACTTTTTCTAATTGTTCCTTAAGTGTACCTGTCATTTCCAAATCTTCAAAAGATTTTTCTCGGCTGACATCTTTGAACATTTTCATTATTTCTTCTTTGGTTTTTACGCCCAATTCGCGCTCAGCATCTGTAGGGCCGCTGCCTTTCTTTTTGAACAATTGTTTAAGGGCAGGAACTCCGATTGCAATCATTGATATTAATGCTGCGGCTTGTAGTCCCATCATTGCCCATCTTGAGTATTTTTGTTTCTTTTCTTTTTTCTTCTGTTCCTGAACCATTTGTAAAAAGACTTCATCCTGAGTCATAGGCTGTTTTACAGCTTTTTGCTCTGCTTTGAAATTCGTCTTATACTTAGGCAAAACTCCTACACTTTGTACGCTGTTCATAAGAACTCCTTCACTTACACACATTTATTCTTTATAAAACAAAACACATTTTATAATTGACATGTTTGTAACGAAATGTAACACTTTCCTCTAAAAACCTAAAGTTTTTCTAAAATATGCCGATAACAATAGTAATAAAGGGACAATAAAGGAAAGAAAAATGGGATTAGCCTGCTCACAGATTAGACTATTGACGCTTACCACCCGCAAAGGCCAATGCGAGTTAGGTATCTCTTTAGATTCTATTGAAAAAATGGCTCTCACAAGAGAGCAATCTCAGCTTTCTTCTGAATATTACAGCAAATTACAATCTAAAAAAGTTTGTTATTATGCTAATGGTCAATATAGTAAAATGGACTACCATTATTTAATGGGTGGTCAGAATTATATGGAAGTTTTAAATGGCGCTTCTAATTTAAAATCTGATAATGCAATGATTCTTGCGGATTACAAAGGTCAGGTTGTTATGTCTGATGCTTATGCGAAAGCTATTACATCAGTTCTTGGCGCAGGTGCAATGGATCAAAATGGCAGAGGCGGAACTTTCTCTCAGGATAAAATTCCTCAAATTTTAGCGAAACTTCTTCCGGGATTCAATGTCGAAGATATTAAAGCAGTAGTTGATGAAAAAGAACTTGAAGCTCGTTCATATAGTGCTACTTCTTTGAATACATTAACAGGTGACTCAACAGGTAAAAAAGTACAAGTTGATAACACTGATACTGTAAAATCAAAAATTGAACAGCTTGTAGATTTCTATCTTCCAATCTTTCAAGCTGCGGCAGCAAACGGTTGGACAACAGAATACAACAAAGAAATGGCATTGAATGATGAATATGTTTCAGATGCTCTTGTTACAGGTTCGTTCCAGCTTGAACACGTAAACGATGTCGGAAACTATGATGAAGGTACAACTCTAACTTACTTCGTAACAGCAGGTGCTGTTCAAACAAGAACAGATTCCGATACACGTGAAGAAATTACAGCATGGTATAACGCAGAAAAAGAAAGGATTGCTGAAAAAGAAAACTACATAGATATGCACATGTCTGACCTATCAACAGAGCTTGAAGCTATCAATACAGAAATCCAATCTATTCAATCATACATCGATGACGCTATCCAATCAGTCTTTGATTGGGGTGCCGGTTAATAAAATTTTCCCTTTTCCTTTATTTATTATTAAAAAAGGCTTACCGAAGAGTAAGCCTTTTCTTTTTATATATCTTTTTTAACTGTGCTCTTGATGTGCAGTTCTCTTAACTGTTGTAATGAAGCTTCACCCGGAGCGTCACTCATCAAGCACTTAGCACTTGCGTTTTTAGGGAACGCAATAACATCACGGATTGAATCAGTTCTGCAAAGAAGCGCAACAAGTCTGTCCAAACCGATTGCTAAACCGGCATGAGGCGGTGTACCGTATTGAAGAGCGTTAACCATGAATCCGAATTTTTCAGTTGCTTCTTCTTCTGTTAAACCTAATGCCTTGAAGATTTTCTTCTGAACTTCTGATGAGTGGATTCTTACAGAACCGCCGCCCAACTCTGTTCCGTTGTAAACGATATCATAAGCAATTGACTTAACATTACCCAAATCACCGCTGTCCAACTTATCCAAATCTTCTAAGTTAGGAGATGTGAATGGGTGGTGCATTGCCATATATCTGCCTTCTTCTTCTGAGTATTCAAACATAGGGAAATCAACTACCCAAAGAAGATTGTGTTTGCTTTCATCAATTAGGTTCAAAGATTTTCCGAAGTGTAATCTTAAACGACCCATAATATCGTAAACAGCTTTTGGTTTATCAGCTACGAAGAAAATAATATCTCCTGCTTCTGCCTGAGCTCTTTCCTGAATAGCTTTTGCCTGTTCTTCCGTAACGAATTTTAATACAGGTGATTTAGCTGTTCCGTCTTCGTTATAAATAATGTTTGCAAGAGCTTTAGCGCCGAATGATACAGCAAGTTTTGTAATATCATCGATATCTTTTCTACTGTATTTAGCTCCGCCAGGAATTCTGATACCGCGAACTATACCGCCGTTTTGAAGAGTTTTCTTAACGATTTCGAATTCTGATTCAAGAATAATATCGCCGATATCAAATAATTCTAATCCGAATCTTGTATCAGGCTTATCAGAACCGTATCTGTCCATTGCTTCCTGCCAAGGCATTTGTACGAACGGAGGTTTAATTTCAACTCCTGCTGCCTTGAACGCGTCTACAAGAAGGCCTTCAACTGTTTCAATAACATCCTGTTGTTCAACAAATGATAATTCCATATCAATTTGAGTGAATTCAGGCTGTCTGTCAGCTCTCAAGTCTTCATCACGGAAACATTTAGCGATTTGATAATATCTTTCGATACCGCCAACCATCAATAACTGTTTGAAGATTTGAGGTGATTGAGGAAGTGCGAAGAATTTACCTTCCTGAACTCTTGAAGGTACTAGATAATCGCGAGCGCCTTCCGGTGTTGTTTTAATAAGGATAGGTGTTTCTACTTCCAAGAAATCTTGTCCGTTCAAGTAATTTCTAACAGCTTGAACAATATTATGTCTTGTTGTTAAGTTATGAAGCATTTTTTCGTTTCTGATATCAAGGTATCTGTATTTCAAACGAATATCTTCTGAGACGCTTTCATCACCTAAAACGAATGGAAGTACTTTAGATTCTGAAAGGATTTGAACACTTTCAGGGTACATTTCTACCTGACCTGTAGGATATTTTTCGTTATAAGTTTCTTCAGGTCTTCTTGTTACTTTACCTTTAACGGTAATAACATATTCGCTTCTAACTTTTTCTAAATCTTTATGAACAGCAGGGTTAATCTGAGGGTTAGCAACGATTTGGAAAAAACCGCTTCTGTCTCTAAGTTCGATAAACAAAATACCGCCAAGGTCACGAACTGTTGATACCCAGCCTGATAGAGTTACTTTTTCATTAACATTGTTTAAGTTTAATTCACCACAATTGTGTGTTTTAATACGAGTTTTCAATTCTTAATCTCCCTATAAAAACTAGTTTTGCTCTTAAATATTATCTAAAACAAGGGTAAATGTAAAGAAAATTATTAACAGTATTTCAAGTTTTAATATCAATCAAATCTAAAATACAAACTAAAAAGTCATAAACTTCACATAGTGGAGTGTATTTATCAACACTTTGGCTAACATGTATTAAATAAAATAGCATATTTCGAGCCGTTCTAATTCTATCATTTGTTAAATATTTATTATTCATAATACCTCTTTATTCAATTATATATGAATACAAATATATGTCAATATTTTTTAAAATGTGAATTATGGAGAAAAAAGATTTATATAAAATAATAGGTAAAAATATTCAAACTGAAAGACAAAAACAAGGACTTACGCAAGAAACTTTTGCGGAATTAATGGATGTAAGCTGGAGTTATGTTTCCAAAATTGAATCAGGAATTTTAAATTTATCTCTTGGTAAAGTTTGGGAAATTGCTAAATTTCTACAAATTGATGTAGATGTGTTACTAAAAATTAATAGGAAATAATATTTACCCCCATGTTTTATTTTGAAAATAATCTTTTAAAAAGTGATTTTCTGCAAGAAGTTGAGCATTTTTTTACAACACGTGCAGGTTATGAGTTTCCTGATAATGTTATTTATCCTGAACAAACTCACTCGGATAATGTCGAATTTGTTGATGAGAAAAAAGAATACCCTGATACGGACGGTTTAATTATAACCAAACCGCATCAAATGATTCGTTTAAAATTTGCAGACTGCACACCTCTGATTTTTTATAATCCAAAAACCAATATCGGTGCTGTTTCGCATGCGGGATGGCGCGGTACAGCACAAAAAATCGGAGTAAAAACCGTTCAAAAAATGGGTGGTAATCCTAAGGACATTATTGCCCTAATCGGCCCTGCAATCGGATTATGCTGTTATGAAGTTTCAGAAGAGGTCAAAGAAAAACTACTTGCAACAGTGCATGACACTACTGATTTATACCAAGAACGTCATGTTGATTTGAAAGCCATCAATGCTCGCCAACTCCAAGAAATCGGTGTTGAAAAAATCGACATCTGCCCTTATTGTACAAGCTGCAATAATGATTTATTTTATTCTTACAGAAAAGAAAACGGTACTACGCAACGGCATTTTGCTGTTCTTCAGCTGCTTTAGCAGCTTTACGTTTCTTATCCAGTGCATTTGTAATATAAATATTCAAATTAGGAATACCAAGACCTAGTACGATACCTGAGAACAAGTAACCTGCTGCTTGAGCTTTATTAAGAGTCCCAAGTTTCTTTTTAGCAAGTTTTTTAACTTGTGCGTCTTTGATTCCGTCTAAATCTTTTAACATTTCTTTGAAAGTCTTAGCAACACCGTTTTCTTTAACAGTTGCAATCCCATTTTTAGAAAGTGTTTCAACAAGAACTTCATCTCTTGTTTTGAGTGAAGAATTGAATAAACGACCCCAATAACCTTTGCCCTCAACGTCTTTGGTTCTGTTCATAACAGATTTATCTAAAGAGTTTGCAGCCACTCTGTTAACAATATCACCAAGCACAAGCCAGCTTAAGAATCCTAAAGTATCTTTTGTCAAAGATTCTCTTAATTCGTCTTTGTCTCTTGTAGCTAAAAGTCTTGAAATAATAGTCAAGCCATAAATACCCTTTAGTTGCGGAATTGTTGGCCAGAAACCTTTAAATGCAATCTTTTTCATTAATTCTGCCGGATTTGCAGTTCCCAGAGTTGCAAGTGTTAAGCCTAAGAATCCTGCACCCGCAGCACCCTTCATAAGCTTAAATTGTGTGCTGTTATCTTTTGATCTGCCTTCTACACCTACAAAACCGTCAGAACCTGTTTTCTTTTTGGTTAAGTAAATATTCATCGGCTGAATTGACATACCCACGCCTGTTGCGATTCCAAAACCTGCTAATGAACGTATTTTTGAGAAACGTGTAAGTTTTTTGATAAATGCGTTATCTTTTATCGCATTACCATTTCTTACTTGTTCTTTGAATGCATTCTGAACATTTTCTTTATTGAAAGAATCAGATAATTTATAAATATCTTCCAATAAAGTTTTCAAACTTGTTTCACTGGTAAGTTTTTTTGCATTTCCTTCAACAGCTTCTGCTGATTCAAGAATATATTTTGACTCAGCTCCTGTATCTGCAATAATTTTGTTCATTGCAGTATTTAAAGAATTAACAGAATCTTTCTTTTTCCACTTATCAAAATCACTTTCCGTAACTGCTTTATCAAGAAGTTTTACTAATTCTTCCACTGTTTCTTCAGAAAGTTTTACATAACCGTCTTTATCAGCATTTGCAGCAGACGGATTGAAAGCTTTTACATTCTTCAAAGTTTCTCTCAGGTAATCAGCCTGTGTTGTATTGTTTTTAACCTGACGAGCTTTGTTTTCAGCCAAAATATTTAGAGTTTCCGGAGCTGCAAAAATCTTATTTGCATTAACCTTAAAGTTTTTATTCATTCCCATTAATGCAGCAGCAGCCAATCCGCCTGTCATACCATAAACACCTACAAGTGAATGGTTAGCAGTACCGGATGCTTCACGACGTGCAGTTTCAACACAAGCAGCAGGGCCGCGTTTAGCATCGGTCGTAACACGAGGTATAACCATGAATCCCAAATCGGTAAGGTTTGCACCAACACCTTGATTTGTTGCTAAAAATCTTAAACCTGTATCTGCAATCCCTTTGAATTGAGGCTGCTTTTGCTGCATGTTGTTTTGCTGAATTAATTGTACTTTCATATCTACCTTTTTCTAATTTCGTCTACACATTGAACCCTGTTATGCTGCCGTGTGTGCAACCGTGGATTCTTTTTCTTTATTTGTTTCTGTGTTTGACGACGATGTTTCCTGGGCTAATTTCAAAGCTTCGGCGTGCTTTTTCTGTGTATTTTTGCGTGTAAAAATTGGAATAACTAACCCTAACAGTAATAATGATACACCCAAGTTAGCCGCTTGGCAAGCAGAACGCATGTTGACCGCTTTTTTACCGACAACTTCTTCTGATGACTTGATGTTAACGTCTTTTACCCAGTGCCAGAATTTTTGTAACGCATTTTCGTTGCCCTTGAGGGGTTTTGTATCGTTGAGCAATATAGTGCCCGTTTTCTTTTGTATAGCGGTTGCAGTTGCTTTGGCTACATAATCTCCGAGGAAGTACATACTTGAGAATGTAGCAATGTCTCTTACCGTAGCTTCTGCAAGTTCATTTTTATCATCAGCTGCTGCCATACGTGAAGCAAATGTAGTTGTAGAAATTATTCTTGCCTGATCCATTGTAGGGAAAATTCCTTTGAATTCAAGCATTCCTAAGGTTGGTTTCTTCATCATTGATAAAAGTGCAACACCAACCATTGAAGATATTGAAATTAATTTTTGTTTAAATAAGCCTTCTTGTGCTTTTGCTCTGATTCCTTCATCCTGATCTTTGCCGAAATCATCATAAATAGGAGCACCTTTTACACCTGATGTTTTTTCGGTAATCCATCTGTTAATATATTGCATAGAAGCTGCAAGCGGTAAGATAACCGCAAGACCTAATGCACTCTTTGTTTTAACAAGGTTTTTGCTCTTTTTCGCAAAATCTGCAATTGCAGTTCCCTTAGGAGCTTTTTGGTATTCTCTGAAATATTTTACGGAATCTTCAAGTAATGTTTTTGTAGTGGTTGCCTTAACATTACCTACATTGACTCCTTCAAATACGTGAGTTTTATCTGCAATTTCTTTTGTGATTTTGCTGATTTCGTTATTAAATTCTTTTCTTGATTTTTTAGTAACTGAAAGTTCTTTTAACTTATTTGCATATTCTTCAAGTTCTGCTTCTGATAAAGCTTCTCCAAACTTAACTTTGTTTTTGCCGTCAGTTCCTTCAATTCCTTTTAAAATTTCTTTTAAACTGTCTTTAACTTTGTCATCAGCCTGAGAATTTGAATAAATATCGGTAGCTTTTTGTATTAAACTGCTGTCAGCCCAGCATGAAGTCATATTAGAGCCTTTTGGCATGACAAAATTGTTTAAACAAGCTGCAAATCCCATTGCAACAACACTTGGAATCATACAGTTTACGATTAGACCTGAAGATTCTCTTCTAAATGCTTCAAATCCTGCAAACCAGTTTGTTAAAGATTCGACATAAGTTCTTGGTAAGATTGCTGAAAGAAGGTCGATAACGGCAACATTCACCATCGGGTTTCTTTCGCAAGCCTGAATACAGTTCAAAACTGCTCCGCCAAGTCCGCTTTTAAATGCAGGATTTTGCTGACTACGGTTTGCATAATTATTCTTAAATTGTCTGTCTTCTACACCAATTCTACTTATCATACACATATTTCTTCTAATGTAATACGTTGATTATATCAACATATATATATATTTAAAAGCGGGTCAAATTTAAAATTGCCATGTTTTGTAAAAATGTAAAGAAAATGTAAAGATGAAAATTTGATTATTTTTTTCGTTTTAAGAAAGTTATTAAAAAAGAATAAAGTTTTATAATACAAGATTATCTTATAGATTTATTTCTTGTCTAAAAACCTGCAAATAGGGCATGAAAAATAATTGTAAATTTTTGTTAAGCAACTTTCCTTTAAGCGAGGGATGTTTTGATGGCAGTTGTTTGTTATAATTTGCATAAATAAGGTTTAGAAGGAGAGTTGTATGTCAGTAGATAACGCATTGGTAATGATTCTGGCGGGCGGTGAAGGAAAAAGATTGTTTCCGCTTACTCAGGAGAGAGCGAAACCTGCTGTTCCGTTCGGCGGAAGATATAGAATCATTGATTTTGTGTTGAATAACTTTATTAACTCCGGATTTTTTAAGATAAAAGTTTTGACCCAGTATAAGTCTGATTCTTTGAACAAACATATTACCCGCGGATGGACATTATCTCCGTTTTTGAACCAATATGTCGATTTAGTGCCTGCTCAAATGAGAACGGGCGGGGCTTGGTATCAGGGAACGGCTGATGCGGTTTATCAGAATATTTTTCATATCCATGATGAAGAGCCTGATTATGTTTGTGTATTTGGCGGCGACCATATATATAAAATGGATGTTTGGCAGATGCTTAAGTTTCATAAGAAAAACGGAGCTGAATTAACGATTTCTGCTATTCCTATTCCGATTGAAGAAGCACATGAGTTTGGGATTATTGAAGTTGATGAGAATTGGAGACTGACAGGTTTTGTTGAAAAACCGCAGACTCCGCCTAAATCTATTCCGAATAATCCAAAAATGTGTTTGGCATCTATGGGGAATTATATATTTAATAAAAATACTCTTGTGAATGCATTGGAAGAAGATTCTAAAATTCAGGAATCCAATCATGATTTTGGTAAAAACGTTATTCCAATGTTATTGAATCAGGGCAAGGAAATATTTATATATAACTTTGCAGAAAATCATTTTCCGGGAATGACTAAAAGGGAAAAGGGTTATTGGCGTGATGTAGGATGTATTGATGCTTACTGGCAGGCAAATATGGATTTGCTGGAGTATGAACCAGAATTGGATTTGTATTCAAAAGATTGGCCTTTGAGAACATTTAATTATAATTATCCTCCTGCAAAATTTATCTGGCAGGAAGGAGACAGGGTCGGTATGGCAACTGATTCAATGGTTTCGGAAGGTTGTGTTGTTTCAGGCGGTTCGATTTCCAGATGTGTGCTTTCTCCGAAAGTTAAAATTAACAGTTATTCACAGGTTTCAGACAGTATTTTGATGGAAAATGTAACGGTCGGCAGGTATTCTGAAATCAGAAAAGCTATTATTGACAAGAATGTAGAAATTCCGCCTTATACAAAAATCGGGATAAATCGCGAAGATGACATTGCGCGCGGTTTCTATGTTTCAGAAGGCGGAGTTACTGTCGTTCCCAAGAATTCGCGTTTGTAGAAATCTCTTCATTTTCCACCCATATAATAGTAATTGGCTGCGGATTGGTAAACGGATTTGCTGCCAATTTGTCGTATTCTTTTATTTTTTTATTCAGAAATCTAAAAAATGTTGGTATTTTCATACCTATATACTAAACTTTATTTAAAGATGTTAATCACCTTAAATGATAATTTATGTAAAATTTTATTGCCGTTTTGGGCTAATTCCGACATATTTATTTACATTAACCCACTTCAAAAATTTAAAAAATCTGCTATAATAATACATGTAGCAATAATTTAATATTGAGTGAGCTAATGGCTTTATTGATTGGCATTTTGTGATGCCAAAGTTTGAGTTAGACGGAGGCGGAGATTCGGTTTGGTCTTGCTCGACTATAAAGCTATTGGCGTGCGCTCAATGGAATTGAGGTATAAGAATGAAAAGATTAAACGGATTTTCGCTGATGGAAATGATGGTTGTCTTAACAATTGTAGCGATTGTTGCGGCCGCATCAGCACCAATGGTGAATCGAAAAATGGTAAGATCGGCAGCCGGTGCCGGTTCTCCGTGGGAATGGGTAAATGGAATACCAGGAAACTCAATATTTTATAACCATGAAGCTAATGATAATCAAAATGCTGCTATAGGAAGAGAACTCGCTCCTAATGGTGGATCTAATTCTTTAAATGCAAATAATGCACGACTTTATGTTGATATTCAAAATGATACAACTCCTCATATTGCATTTGGTAATAACGGGACAAATGTATTAAAACTTCTTGCCGGTGGTTCCAGAAACAGTATTGTATTTTCTGATAATATTTCAACAGATGGTATGAATCGAAGCGTCGTTATAGGTCCTGGAGCAACAGCATCAAACCATGCACAAGTTGTAATAGGCAGCGGAGCTCGCTCTGGACATGTTAGAGCTGTTGCAATTGGTAATGATGCACAAGTTTCAAGGGAGGAATCTATTGCTATTGGTTCAGGAGCAAAGGTTGAAGGAGGAGCATATTCAACAGCTGTCGGTTTTAACTCTGTATCATCAAGTACTAGGGCAACAGCTCTTGGCTCATATGCTTCTGCTACAGCGGCTGGTGCTATTGCAATTGGTGCAAATAGTCCAACGGGAGCTAACCAACGTACTCAAGCCACTGGTACAAATACAATTGCAATAGGTACAAATGCATTTGCATTTCGTCCAGATTCGATAGCAATAGGACGTGGTGCAGCTGTCAGTCCGGATAACGCTGGTGGAACAAATTCTATTGCTATCGGACGAGGAGCAAGAACAAACCAAGATGATACGGTTGTTATAGGTAGAAGTGCGAATTCTGTTGCGCTAGGTGCTATTTCTTTAGGAGTTAGTTCTTCTGCCAGTTCGAATGCTATTGCCCTTGGGACACCAAGTGCTAACGGAGCAATAACTAATGCCGGTGGAGCGAATTCTATTGCAATTGGACGAGGGGCTCAGGCTACAAGGGTTAACTCAGTAGCAATCGGCAACGGTACTACTTCTTCAGCTAACAATGCTATTGTTATTGGTATAGATGCTGTATCAAATCCATCCAATATGACTATTCCGGCAGGTACAACTAAGACAATTGTATTGGGTGATCGTGATACCAGAGTTATAGTTCCTGGTACTCTTGTTCCTGCTAATTTAGAAATAACCAATCTTGCTGTTAGAGGTAACATGTTTGTTCATGACCATTTATATGTCGGTAAAAGAGGTTATTTTGGATTGAATCAATATACATATAACTCACGTCCATTTAGCCAAAGAAATGGTGATACCTCTATTATTATGGGTTCAATATCATTCGATGACCATGAACACCCAGGATGGGTTCACTCAGATGATAGTCCTCACAGACGTTGGCATTTTTATGGATTGTCCAGAAGAGAAAATAATGATGATATGTATGCAAGACCAGGACTAGGTATAGATGATAAAGGTGGTTACAGTGATATAAGAGGCTATGTAGAAAATGCAATTAGAGCACTGTATGGTGCATTTGGTGAGACATCTCCACTTTCTGACCGTCGTCTAAAAAATGTCGGCAAAGAATTCAAAGCTGGTCTTACAGAAGTCAAAAAACTTGAAGTATTCAATTATACATTCAAAGACGACAAAGACAAAACACCTAGAGTTGGTGTGATGGCGCAAGACTTGCAAAAAATCTTCCCTGATGCTGTAAGAAAAGGTGAAGACGGATTCTTGAGAATCAGAATGGAAGACATGTTCTATGCTGTAATCAACGCTGTTAAAGAACTCGATTCAAGAGTATCTCTTCTTGAACAACAGCAAAAACGAATTGATGAATTGGAAAAACGTTTAGCTGATTTAGAAAAGAAAGTTAAATAAAAAATTAAGCGGGATTTTTTAATCCCGCTTTTTTTTACCCCCTTGACAAGGTATTGACAAGTATGGTATAAAGTTAGTGGGGTAAATGTATATTTTTGAGTCTTGCACATTCTGCAAGACTTTCCTTTTTGTTGGAGAGAATTATGCAGGAAATAACTGTCGGAAAAACCTATAAACACTACAAAGGCAATATTTATAAAATAATCGCATTAGCGAAACACTCAGAAACCATGGAAGATATGATTGTTTATCAATCCGTTAAAAACAATGATATCTGGGTGCGTCCAAAATCTATGTGGAACGAAATTATTGATGATAATGGTACATTGAGGTTTACTTTATGTTAACAAGAGAAGTTCGGGAATGGCTTGAAAAGGTTCAAAGAAGACAATATTCTTACGAAGATGCAATGTATGAATTTATGAGATTTTCTTCATTTTTAACCCGTGAAGAAATGAAAATGATTAAACGCAAAATTGAAGAAGGTTACAATTCTTAATAATACGGGCAAAAAACTTTCATAAAATGACTTTATATTATTGTAAGTAAGGTTTCTGTAGGACAATAGTATTATGTTATCAGGGTATCACAATCAAATACCTTTTAAAGCGGATTTGGCGCTAAATGCACCGCTTGCAAAGCCTATTGAAACCGTGCAGAAAACTATTGAAACTTCGGTCGATACTCTTGTCGGAGTTGATGAAAAGAATTCTAAAAAGGTTCGAAATGCTGTTGCTGTTGGTTCAAGTGTTGTTGTTTTATCAACTCTTGTAGCATTATTAAACCCGAGAATTTCACCCAAAGTTATTGAAAAATTAAAAACATTATCTCAAAAAGCGGGGATAAAAGCTGATAAAAACAAGAACGATACTTTTTGGAATAAATTTTATAAATTTGGAGAAACGGCTGCTGACAAAACGATTAAGTCAATAGGTTTTGTTAATAATTTTAACTCTGCAAAAGATGCTTCTTTCAAATGGTTTTGTATAGAGGAAAAAGATTTTCTTGCCGTTCGTAATAAATCAACCAGAAGTGTTTTAAAAAAAGTTGACGGCGGCGTGCGAAAAGTCTTGAAAAAACCGCATGAATCCATTACGAAATTCTTTGATAAAATTAGCAGACGCACAGTTTTATCAAAATATTCAAAAGCTTCTAAGAAATTGGATTCTTTGGAAGAACTTATTAATATGCATAAAGACGGGCTTTCTGAGGCTCAGAAACTTGAATTGGAAACTAAACTTACAGAAATTAGAAAAATGAGGGAGTATTTTTCTGAAGCTAAAACACAGGAAAGATTTGTTGCTCAAGAACAGACAATGACTAATCTTGAACGTGATTTCTGGGCTCGTTATCGTTCTTATCGAAACGGTTTTTCTAACAAATGGCAGAATAAAGGTGAACATATTAATAAGAACCTTTCATTCTGGGCACAGGAGATTTTGAATCCTGCTCAATCAAAAATCGAATCAAACGGTGCGGATGCCGTATCGAAACTTATGGGAGAAAAAGGCGGTTATAGTGAAGTTGTAGAAATGCTTTCTCCTCATCTTTCTTTGGAAGAAAATGCCTTGTTTAAGAAACGATTGCAGGAAGCTTCCGTGTCGTTGAAGAAAGCTAATAAAAGTGAATGTGTCGACTATTTTGGCAAGAAACGAGATTTGATGCTTGGAAGTGCGCCGACTGATATTGTAACGGCAATTGCAGGGCTTGGTTTGAGCGGTGTTGCTTTATCAACCGCAGACAACAATGATGAAAGAGTCTCAAAGCTTTTGACAGGAGTTTTTCCGATAATAGGAGGCCTTGGAGCAAATATGGTATTTGCTGCAAAATTGATATCAGGGCCGATTGCAATGATTTCCGGTTCGGGATTTGGTATTTTACTCCATGCGGTTGGAGATTTTGTTAATAAAAATATTTTAGGGAATAAGGAGGCAGATAATGTTTAACTCAATTTTTCAACAATTTCTAGAACATGTTTTTTCAATGTTTCATAGTCCTTGTTATTGTCGATTACAAAATCCCAGTCCTGAATATTATCTAAATCAACTTCGGTAACGTCGTCCTCTCCGATTAGTTTTCCTCCGCGTGATTCTCTAATATCGCGGTCCGCTTCTACACGGATGGAGATTGCGCCTGCGGATTTGAAGATTTCGTATTCGTGTTTTATTCGGACATCTGTGACGACTTTGTATCCTTCTTGAGCGATAATTTTTTCGAGCCAGTAATCAGGAGATTGTTGTCTTCCCCAATTGCCTAAATCTATTAAACCTTGACGATATTGAGCTTTATTTTTTTCGATTTCTTCATAGGTTAAATTATTTTGTTTTCCGTATTCGAGCTTAATAATATCGCCCATTGCACAGCGTCTATACTCGGGCATTGCTTCCATGAGTATTTTTGCTGCAGTATCTTTGCCTGAATATTGTTTGCCTGAAAAAATAATAATCTGATTTGTCATAGTCTAATAATAACATAAATTATATTAGTTTTTATGATTTGTATGGAATCCTTTTGGAGCAAAATCATTAAATATAAGTACAGTTTCATCGATTGTTTCCGGAGTCGCAAACATTCTTGCACCGTTAAATCCTGAAATTTTTATTTCTGCAATATTTACTCCGTTATCCAGTGTGAATATTTTTATGCCCGGGCGGTTAGCTTTTGATTCTGCTAACATATCCATATATTTTTCTGTATCTCGTAAAAAATCGATTTTATCAAAGTTGACTTTTGTCGAGTTCCAAAGTTTTTGTTTTCCTTCTTTATCAAGTATTGAAACGATTTCACGTCCAGTATTTGAATCTTTAAATGTTTTAACAGTATCATAATTCAGATAAACAGTTTCAATGAATTCTTCTATCATTCGATTTTCGATTACGGTTCCTGAATTGAAGATTTCACAAAAATCACTCAGTATATTATTTTTTGACTCTTCTGTATCAAAAAATGTATCCAGTTTTAGCATAAACTCGATGGCTTTATCTTTGCTTCTAATGGTATTATTTATTCGCTCAACAAACAAGTTAGACTTATTAAATAAATACTCATCAATTTCGTTATTATTAAGCATGTTTACAGCATTAATAATTTGCTGCACATGCAAAGGTGAATTATCATTATAAAACTTTGTGCAGTAACTTTTTGCAGCTTGCAGCAGTTCATTATCGGGTTCTGTTAATACCAAATCAAAATAAGTCAGAATATTAGCCAAGTCTTTTCTGTCTTTAGGATTAAAATCTTCACTTTCTTTATCTATATATTTTTCTGTCAGTTCTAAAATTGATTTTGACGCTTCAATTTGTTTTGTGTCATACAAATCATTATCTTTAGGGGAGTATTTTGAACATATTTCTTGCAAATGATATAAACCGGCTTTTATTAAAGCATCCTGAAGAAGTTCCATTTTTGTTTGTAGTTCGTATGGTTCGTAATAGCGGTCAATCCATTTTTTGATTTCTTTATAAGATTCTGAATTGATGATTTCGTCTTTTTTGATTTGTCCGATTTCAAATTTGTCAAGTTGTTTGATGAAATCAATTACTAAAGGTTTTTGGAATTCAGAACAGTTATCCTGTTTAAAGAGGAAGTCAATAGTAGTTTCAAATTCTTTAATATTTGAAATGTTGTTTTCATTGTTTGTATAAATATAGAATAGTCTGTCTTTTAGCTCATCATAATTATATTTGTCATAATCGCGTTTACCGTATTTTTGAGTAGGCGGTAAAAGTGCTTCATAGTTAATTCCATACTTGTTGACTAATTTATGGAAAGTAATACAGTCAATGTTTAATTCTTTGCATACGGTAGTTATTGTATTACTGTGAATAATTGCATTTTGGAGTTCTTCTTTTGTTGCATGTCTGTTGTATTTACGTAATTTTTCCCATTCTCCAAGAAGTCCGAATTTATGCAAAAGTTTTTTGTAATTAGTAGGTGTAAGTTGCGCTTTTTCGAGTTTATCTTTTTCAGGTAAATCCGAATAAAGAATTTCTTCAACCTGTTCTTTTGTAAAAGAAGCTATATAAGCTTGTCTGATTTGCATTTTTGACTGAAAACCAAAACGAGCCATAAGAGCGTAATATGTATTTGCATTTTTGCATCCGAGAATTTCCATTTTTTCATTCAAAGGAATTTCTCTTCTGAAAATTTCTTGCAGCTCTTCTTCTGAAAATTTGTCAAGAATATCACTGTTGTAGTTTTCTTTTAACTTGAACTCAAGAGCTTTTTTTCTGTATGTAACATGGTTTATGCCAAGCATTGCCCATTTTGTTTTTTCGGGAACCGGCATGTTATAAACTTCTTCAAACTGTTCTCTGGTAATATTCTGAGAATTTTCGCGCTGAAGTTGTAGTTTACTTTTCAGTTTGAATTTTTTAGCGAGACTGTTAAATTCTGTTGGTGTAATTTGTAATAACTCGCATTTTTCCTGCTTTTTGATATCAAGATAAAATACTGCTTCAAATTCTTGTTGTGTTATTTTATCCAATTCTTCCTGACGTTTTTGAGCATCAGTTAAAATTTCATATTGTGCGGCCATTGCTCGGTATTTTTGAATCCCGATTCCCAGTAGTTTTGCTTTTTCTTGTATGGTGTTATCAGTTAGGGCAATGGCGAGAAATTCATCTTTTGTTATATTTTTTGAGCGTTCCTGTTTTTGAGCTTGTTCGGTACGGCAATTATATTTTTCACAGTATTTGTAATAAGTAACCTCGCTGATTCCTAACTTGGTTAGTTTCTCAGCATGGTTTAGTGTTTTATCAAAATGTACATTTCTGAATTCATCTTCAGGAATATATTTTTTATTATTAGGGCCGCGTTGAGAAGGGTGCTCTAATTCGTGTTCTTGCAGTGCAGCATATAACGTAGGTCTGCTTATTGAAAGAGTTTCACATATTGCAGAAAGACTTAATCCTGCCGCAATTAGTTCAATTAATTTTTCTTTAGGTATAATAATTTTTCGTCCCGTAAAAGCAGGATTATTTTGCAGCGCAATATTTGCTATGCCAATATTTGCTATGGCTTCGCTTGATATTTTTGAATCAATCAAAGGTGCTGTAACATTGTTGTTCTCGACTATTTGTTGTTTGTAATTATAATAATTATTGAATATTTGAGAATTTTGAATCTTCATAGTATTATTAAAAACTTAACAAGATAAAATTTGCTATGGTACGGGGTCATATCCGCCTTCGTTTAGTGGATGACATTTGGATATTCTTTTTATTCCCAGCCATCCGCCTTTAGCTATACCATATTTTATTATTGCTTGTTTTGTATATTCGGAACAAGTCGGATAAAAACGGCATCTTGGAGGAGTCAGTGCGGATATTTTTTGATATATACCTATTAAAAACAAAAGGAGTTTTTTCATATTTTAATGATACAATAAAGAAAGATGTTATGTATTAGAAAGGAATTATTATGCTAAGAGCCGGAATTGTGGGACTTCCTAACGTTGGTAAATCAACTTTGTTTAATGCACTTACTGCAACTAAAAATGCACAGAGTGCGAATTATCCGTTTTGTACGATTGAACCTAATGTAGGAGTTGTAACGGTTCCTGATGAAAGATTACAGGTTTTATCTGATTTATGTAAGGCAAAAGACATTATCCCTACCGTAATCGAATTTGTTGACATTGCAGGGCTTGTAAAAGGTGCGAGTCAGGGTGAAGGTTTAGGAAACCAGTTCTTGCATAATATCAGAGAAGTTGATGCTATTATTCAGGTTGTAAGATGTTTTGATGACGAAAATACAATTCACGTAGCAGGCAAAGTTGATCCGATTAGCGATATTGAAATTATTAATACTGAACTTGCGTTAGCGGACTTGGCTTCTGTTGAAAGAAGACAGCAAAGAATCCTTAAACAGGCTAAAGGTGGTGATAAAGAAGCGGTTCTTGAATCTAAAGCTTTAGAGAAAATGAATGCTCTTCTTCAAGAAGGTAAATTTATTAATCTTCAAGAACACTTTACAGAAGAAGAAATTAATGCAATTAAGCCGCTTAATTTAATGTCAGTAAAACCTGTTATTTATTGTGCGAATGTTTCTGAATTTGACTTAAAAGACGGAAACGATTATACAAAACGTGTTGAAGAATATGCAAAATCTCACGGTGCTCAAACAGTTATTATCTGTGCAAGAATTGAAGAAGAACTTGTTGAACTCGGTGATGAGGGTGCAAAAGAATATCTTGCAGAATTAGGAATTACTGATAGCGGTATTAACAGAATGATTAAATCGGTTTATACTCTTCTTAATTTGATTACATATATTACAGCAGGTGAGAAAGAAGTTCACGCATGGACTATTACTGTCGGTACAAAAGCCCCTCAGGCGGCAGGTGTAATCCATACTGATTTTGAAAAAGGATTTATCAGAGCTGAAGTAACAGGTTACAAAGATTTTGTAGAATGTGGTTCTTATACTGCTTGTAAAGATAAAGGTGTTACACGTCTTGAGGGTAAAGATTATGTTGTTCAAGACGGTGATATCGTTCACTTTAGATTTGCGGTTTAATCATCTTTGTTAAAAAAGTATAAGATTTCTCTGTCGGCTACTGAAATATGAATTGATAGAGAGTTGCTGCTGTTATTTATCTTAACAGGAATATTTTGGCGTATGTAAAATTGACGGGTAGTTTTGTCTACTCCATAATTTTCTTGCAAATATTCGATGACAGCATCAGCAGTTGTATTTTCTTTAATTTTGCGAATTTCTTTTAACACTTCATCAAAAATTTCGTTTTCGGCTGATTCGGCAACTAATATCTTTGAATAGATACTAAATTGGTTGATATCCATTTATAAATCCCTAGTTCTCCTCGTATATTCTTTAACGGCAAAGTTGGGGAAAACTTTAATCTATATTAAGAAATTGTTACATTAACAGATTTCTGTTAAATTATATATATGTTTAAATTTTTTAATTCGTTTCTTGATTTAATTTATCGTAAAAAGTGTTATTTTTGCGGGAATTCCAAATACTCTTTAAAAATGTGCCCTAAATGCTATGAAAAATTGGAGTTTTCTGATTTAAGAGCTAATCGTATTATTGATGGAGTGGATATTTACTGTGCGGGGGTTTATACGAAAGAACTCCAAAAACTTATTCGAGGGGTGAAATATCATAAACAAAAAGAGCTTGCTTATTATCAGGCAAAATTTATGTATGAGTATTTTTGCAAACTGGATAAGAAGAATTTTATTTTAGTTCCTGTTCCAATGCATGTAAAAAGAATTAAGAAAAGAAAATATAACCACATGGATTTGGTTTGCGAAGAGTTTTCTAAACTTAGCGGATTTGAGTGTCGTTTTGATTTAATAAAAAGAGTTAAGGATACAAAACCTCAGTATAAACTTTCGCGTAAAGAAAGATTAAAGAATCTTGCGGAAGCTTTTGAAGTTAATAAATCTCAATTAACAGACAAACCAATTCTTATATTGGATGATATCTGCACGACAGGTTCTACTTTTGAAGAAATGATTAAAGCTTTGAAATCGGCAGGAATGTCAAACATTACTTGTTTTGCGACTTCGACCCCTGTTTAGCTTTTGCTCTTTGTCTTATTTTTATATGAGATTCGTATGAATCAAGAAGCTTCTTTTCGTCCTGATTTTCTTCCACAAGTTCTTTTACTGAATCTCCGATTCCGTCAAGTTCGGATTCGATTGCTTCGATTTGTTTTCTTAGTTCTTCTTTTTGGCGGATTTTGCCGTCGCGGTCGCGTTTTAGTTTAGCAATATTACCTTCACGTTCTTCAATTCTTTTTTCTGTATCTTCAAGTCCTTGTTTGCAATGTTTGGTCAAATCTAAATCAATTGCACCGTGAGTGTGGAAGAACAATGTTTTAGCAATGGACATCGGCCAGAAACGAAATCTTCCGCTAAGAGTTCCGTTGATTATTTGGCGGGCGATAAAATTAATTTGTTTTTGGATATTTCTTGGCATGTCGGAATGATATTCAAAAAAGTCTTCATAAGGCATATTCCCGCGGAATCTGTTACAGTCCTTGTGCATAACCAGACCATTTTTCATTTTATCTTTTCCGTCTTTTGAGCGCGGTATAACGTGCTCAAATGTGCTCATAACAGGATTGAATATTGATGTAAGAATCTTGTTATCGTCATAATTGTGGTTATGCGCAGCTACAAAGAATGAATCTTTTGTGGTAAATGTTGGCGGGATTTGGTCAATTTCTTTGTTGACTTTATTTTTAAGTTTTTCGCAATTGTGTTCTTCAAGTACTCTTTGATAATGTTCTTTGATTTTTGCCATACGAATTTGTGCATCAGGATTTGATGCATAAATGTCCATTGCTTCATCTCTCAGGTTATCAAAAAATTCTTGCGGCTCGGAAATTGCTCTGCTCATGATTTTTTGGATATTCTCGAAATGAAAATTAATTTGTTCTTCTGTTTCAAGCCTTTGAAAGCTGTTTTTTATTTCGTGGAATTTATATACTTCTTCTAATTGAACAATTTCTGATAAAGATTTGCGCGGATATTTTCTTGAATATATTTCTAACTGTTCAAATGTTTCAAGTTTTGTTCCGTCTAAGTAGCTTTTTAGCGGTGCCAGTCTTCTCATAACAACTGAAGAACTTCTAAGATTTGCTTTTGAATCATTTAAAATATTGCTGAACATGTTTCTGCGTGTTTTTTCAAGCTTATCAGGTCTTGCTGCGCACTTTTCTTTCGCTGCTTCAAGAATAGCTTCCTGAAGCTGTATATAGCTTGCAGGTTCTTGCATAAATCCTGTTAAAGATTTTTTAGGATTCATTTGAGCAAGGTTTTTTAATACATTCCAAATACCTTTTTTACGGTCCCAGTTGTCAAGCTCACCTGCTTTGAGTACTGATGCAAGCGGTCTTGAGATTGCTGCAAATATTTTTGCAAGCTGCTCGGGGATGATTACTTTTTTCCCGCAGCAGGCGCAAGGAACATTAGGAATGTTTTTTATATCATTATATTTAACTTTAAGCTGTCTTCCTTGAAATTGCGGTGTATTAACCGGCATGATTGATAAATTCATTTGTTTTTATACCCTTTCTTGTATTTATCAGAAAACTTCTCAAAAAAATTTTTGCTAGCGGATTTGAAAAAAATATCAATATTGTGTACTATAATATAAAAGCGCTTTGTTTGAATAGAGGAGTGATTAATGAACAGATTTATAAAACCGACATTGGGAGTTTTAGCCGCAATATATATTTCGTGTGGAACGGCTTTTGCTGCTACACCTGCCGAATTGTACGATGATGTGTGGAAAATCGTCAATAAAAAATATTACGATCCGTCTAATAACAATCAGGAATGGGCGAAATGGAGATACAGATACGACCATAAACTTAAAACAGCTGAGGATGCTTATGTAGCGATTGATACGATGCTTGCAAGCTTGAACGACCCTTATACAAGATTCTTGCAGCCAAAAGAGTTTTCGGAAGAAACACAATCTATTAAAGGTTCTCTAAAAGGTATCGGAACCCAGATTGGTGTTAGAGACGGTAATCTTGTTGTTATTGCACCGTTAGAGGATTCCCCTGCCGAAAGAGCAGGAATCTTGGCTGATGATTTAATCCTTGAAATCAATGGCGAAAGTACAAAAGGTATAAGTGTTGATATTGCTGCCGATAAAATCAGGGGTGAAAAAGGTACTACGGTTAATCTTTTAATTCAGAGAAAAGATTGCCCTAATAAGGTTTACAGTATTGTAAGGGATGAAATCGAGGTTAAATCGGTTTCCTGCAAACCGCCGTTTGATACAAGTGTTATTCCTGAAGACATTCAGTATATCAGATTGAGTTCTTTTATCAGCAAGAATGCGGCAGGTGAAATTGAAGAGATTTTGAATAAAGCAAGTGATAAAAAAGGATTTATCATTGATTTGCGTTCTAATCCGGGCGGTCTTTTAACTAACGCTATTTATATTTCCGATATGCTTTTAAAAGGCGGAGTTATTGTAAGCACTGTTGATAGAGACAGATACAAAAGCACAACCAGAGCAAGATACTCTCAGGTAACACCAAAACCGATTGTAGTGTTGATTAATAAGGGTTCGGCTTCTGCAAGTGAAATTCTTTCAGGTGCTTTGAAAGATAATCACAGAGCGACAATTATCGGGGAGCAATCTTTCGGTAAAGGTTTGGTGCAGGAGATTAATAGATTACCTGATGAAGCAGGCATGAATATTACAATTCAGAGATATTTGACTCCTTCAGGAACAGATATTCACAAAAAAGGTATTACACCTGATGTTGTGGTAGAATTAACTAAAGAGAATGTCGAAGCTAAAGACGATGTTCAGTTGAAAAAAGCGATTGAAGTATTGGAACAAATGTCATGTCTTGTACAAAAGAATGGAATTTAAAGTGTAATAAAGATAATAAAAAGCCTTTGATTGACAGGCTTTTGGAAGTAAGAGGTATAGTTTCCGAGGGTGCAAAAAGAGAGTTTTTGCATCCTCTTGAAATTACTTTGACCCATCCGAATGCTTTTTGTGATATGCACAAAGCTGTGGATAGAATCCAAAAAGCTATTGATGAGAAAGAAAATATTCTTATTTACGGCGACTTTGATGCCGACGGCGTAACTTCTACTTCTGTTCTTTTAAAAACATTCCAATATTTGGGTGCTAAAGTTGATTTTTATATCCCGAATCGTGAAAGTGAAGGTCACGGGCTTAATTCTAAAGCTCTTGTAAAGCTTATGAGCCAAAAACAGCCAAAACTTATTATTACGGTTGATAACGGGATTAGCAATATTGATGAAGTGAAATTCATTAACAGTTTTGGACGCGATATTATTATTACCGATCACCACGAAGCTCCTGACGTTTTGCCTGAAGCTTATGCGATAATTAACCCTAAATCAATGAATGCTTTAGATGAAAAACTTACGGCTTTGCAGATTGAATATTTAACATCTCTTGCGGGTGTTGGTGTTGCGTTCAAGCTCGCTCAAGGTGTATTGGAAAGATATGATAAATTATCTTACAGCTTGGATTTGCTTCCTTATGTTACAGTCGGTACAATTGCCGATTTGGTTCCTTTGATTGGTGAAAACAGATATTTCGTTGCACGAGGTTTGGAACTCATTGCTTCCGGTAAGCATTACGGATTAAAACGTATGCTTGATGTTGCGGGTGTTGGTGTTGATAACGGTTTAACTTCCGAGCAGGTAGCGTTTACGATTGCTCCGAGAATTAACGCCTCCGGACGTTTGGATACTGTTGATGCCGCAATTAAATTAATGACATCAGAAAATAAACAAGAAATTGAGATGTCTATAATTACGCTGGAAAATTATAATAAACTCCGTCAGGAATTATGTTCGGATACTTTTGCTGAGGCTGATGAATTATGGAAAGCTACCGGCATGAGAGATAATGCGGTTGTGTTATTTAATAAAGAATGGCATATCGGTATTATTGGTATTGTTGCTTCTAAGTTTGTCGAAAAATACTATAAGCCAGCTTTTATTATGACATATTCCGAAGAAACCAAACAATTCAGATGTTCTGCACGCGGCGTAAAAGAGTTGAATCTTTATGACATTATGTCCAAC
Source organism: Candidatus Gastranaerophilales bacterium (assembly GCA_023662705.1). Classification (GTDB taxonomy): domain Bacteria; phylum Cyanobacteriota; class Vampirovibrionia; order Gastranaerophilales; family Gastranaerophilaceae; genus CAG-196. The sequence goes on from JAMPIM010000003.1 coordinate 51,131, forward strand.
ATTTCTGATTATTTTGACGGTTTCGGCGGACACCAGCTTGCAGGCGGGTTCTCTTTTAATGAAGAAAAGGTTTCTTTTGAAACCGTTAAAAAAGCTTTGAATAAAACTATTGATGAAATGTTAAACGGCGAAAAGCTAAGTCCGTCTCTGGATGTTGATTTAGAACTTGATATTGCAGATGTTGATGTTTCTCTTGTTGAAGAGATAAGTAAACTTGAGCCGTTCGGAATGGCGAATCCGTCTCCGACTTTTGCGGTTAAAAATTTGACACTCAAGCAAAAAATGCTGATGGGTTCAACAAAAGACCATTTGAAACTCATCGTTAACACTCCTGACGGGACAAAAGACTGTGTTTGGTGGTCAAGAGGCGATATTCCGCTTATTGCGGGTGACAAACTTGATGTTGCATTTGCTCCGCAGTTGAATACTTTTAACGGAGCGACAAGCGTTCAGTTGATAGTTAAAGATGTTCATTCGGACGCTCTTAAAGAGGAAGAACAATCAAAAATTAAGGTTTATGACCATCGTAAAAAAACAAATATTTTTGCGCAGGTTAATGATTATATCAAGAATTCAAAACTTGGAGTATCAGTGTTTGCAGAAGACAGAAGAATTGTTGAGGCGCTTAAACCTTATCAGGATATTTCAAAATGTATAATTAACCGTCAAACAGCATGCAAAAATGATGTTTTAATGTTTTTTGATTATCCGTGTGATGATGATGTTTTGGATAATTTGAAACAAACCGTTTGTGCAGCGGCTTTGCATTATATGAATTACCAAAATCATAGAACCGATGAAGAAGGTATTTTGAAATCTTTTGCAAGTATGATTAAATATTGCTGCAATAATCTTGAAGGTAAATTTGTTTTTGCCCGCGCCGCAGCAGCTCTCGGAATTACGGAAGAAGCTGTTGAAACACTTTTGGAAGTATTTGCTGATTGTGGTATGATTAGGATTATCAAAAGAGAAGAAGAGTGTTTTATTATTGATGCATTGGGGGCTGTTGAGCTTTCAAAAGCATTACATAGTATAAAATACGCCGAGTTTGTTGAATTGATGAACACAATCAATGATTACAAAAACAAATTTATGACAATAGATATATAGGAATTAGAAAATGGAAAAGTTTAAGAATTTTGTGTGTGCGCATTTGAATTTTAGAATTCAAGGAGTTACGTGGTTGGCGATAGCAGCTCTTTTAGCCGTTGTTCCTTCAGTAATGTTTATGCCTGAAAAATGGGGCTGGGAAAATGGTGTTTTAGAAAATATCCAAATGGTTATCCTGTTTATCGGTTTGTACTTGTCATTGAAAGTTGATTCAAATAAAAAGTTTTTTAACTTTGTTGCAATGGTTTTGGTAATCATAATATTAAGAGAAGTAAACTGCGGAAGAACCCTGTTCTTCTCCGTACCCGGTACGGAGAACACCTTCTATTCCTGGAAGGAGATTAAATACGGGTATTTGGCTCATCCTATCTATGGAGCATATATGGCTTGGGTCGGATTTTACTTTTTGAAAAATAAACTCTTTTTAACCCTATGGGATATAGTACGTAAAATTAAGTTTCCTGTATGGAATGTGCTTCTGATGCTTGCAGGTATGGCTTTGGGTACTTACGCGGAACACGCAACGCATAATTTTGTGTTTGAAGAGATTGCAGAATTATTGTTCTATGTAGCATTAATCGGAATCATTTATCTTTATACAAGAGATGATAATTTTAAGCTGAAGGATTGAAAAATACAAAAAACGAGTTAAACTTATAATATGAGCGAAATTTCAGCGATAAATTCATCATTTTACCCTTCGTTAATTGATAGTGTGAGTCCGCTTTATACGGGCAAGTCTTCATTTGACGCAGTTGAACCTGTGCAAAAAAATTATGAAGAAGACCGTCCGCCTGTTGATTTGAGCGGATATTATAACGAGCTGGAAAGTTCGGGGCTTATTGAACAAGTCGGACAGAATGTTATTCAATCGGCTAAGGTTCTTGATAATGCAATGGCTGCAGCAATAGAAAACGGGTATTCAGTGCAGGATGCCGTTAATATCAAACTCGCTCAAACAGCTTATAAAGCTAACTGTTTTGTGATGAAAAGTACTTTTGAGCTGAAAATTTAGATAATTTTAGCGCAATATTCGGAAATAGGACATTCTGCACAATTAGGTTTTTGCGGTTTGCAGACATTTTGTCCGTGGGTTACTAAAAGGGTGTTAATATCAATCCAGTGTTTTACTGGGAGTTTTTCTCTTAGCGCAAATTCTGTTTCTTCAGGATTCTTTGTTTTGATATATCCAAGACGGTTGAAGATTCTGTGAACATGAACATCTACACAAATAGCAGGTTTGTTGAATCCACGTGCAACAACAAGATTTGCGGTTTTTCTCCCGACTCCGTTGAATTTGATTAATTCTTCTATTGTATCAGGACATTTTCCGCCTAATTCTTCATCAATTTGGCGGGATAATTCTATAATTTGCTTAGCTTTGTTTTCGTAAAATCCGACAGGATAAATCGCCTTAGCCAAATCATCTACATTTACACTCTTCATATCATGCGGAGTGCGCGCAAGCTCAAGCATTCTTAAAGTTGCAGGATAGGTTGTTTTGTCGTTGGTTCTTAAAGATAAGATACATCCGATCAAGACAAGATACGGGTCATTGAATGTATCCATTAAATCAACGAACTCACTGCGTTTTTGTTTTGCATCTTTTAATTTTTGTACAATTTTATCTATCATTTTTGATTTGTTAATGTTTTGTAGATTTCTTCTGTTTGGCTGGAGCGCTGTTTATTACTTCCCCAAAAGTTGTCAAAAACGCTATCTGTAGGAATCTGTAAACAAGCTTTTATACAGTCATTAATAATATTGTTCTCGTATGAATTCGTAGGTGACGTAAAATAACACGAACCTCCGGTATTATTGTTGAATAGAGTATATCCTGCTATTGATCTAAAAGAATCTTTTTCTACTGAAATTATTTCAATTTCATGGTCAGGACATTTTCTGAATGTGTCCACAAGTTCCTTATCAATTCCATTAATTTTGGATGATTTTGCATATAAATTTTTAAAGATAGTATTATTTTTGAAATAAGCTCTAAAAGCTAAATTACTGTTGCTTTCAATTCGCATTATTTACTCCAATTTTACATTCTTTCGGGTGCTGATACAGCAAGAATATCAAGAGCATTTTTCAATGTTGTTTTAATAGCAACCATTAATGCCAATCTTGATTTCATCAATTCTTTATCATCTCCGATTACACGGTTTGAATTGTAGAATGAATGGAATTCCTGAGCAAGTTCTTGAACATATCTGCAAATTGTGTAAACTGTTCTGTTCTGAGCAGAAAGAATAATTACTGATTTGAATTCTTCAAGCTTCAGGATAAGTGATTTAGCACTGTCAGCAGTTTTTAGAATCAAATCTTTGTTAAAGTTTTTGATTAAATCTTCAAGTTCTGCTTTACTCATTGGAGCAGGTGATTTTTCGCCTGTTTCAGGATTAAGTTTTTCTGCAATCGCATTTCTAAGGATTGAGCATACACGCGCATAAGCATATTGTACGTAGAATACAGGGTTTTCGTCAGTTGAGCGTTTTGCAAGCTCAATATCAAAATCCAATGTCATATCAATATTACGCATTGCCATCCAGTAACGTGTTGCATCGATTCCAACTTCTTCAATAAGGTCATCTAAAGTAACCATATTTTTACGTTTGCCCATACGAACTTCTTCGCCGTTTATGACAAGGTTAACAAGCTGTCCGAGAAGCACTTCCAATTTGTTCGGGTCATAACCCAAAGCTTCAATTGACGCTTTAACACGAGCAACATAACCGTGGTGGTCAGCCCCCCAGATGTTAATCATTCTGTCGTACCCTCTGCGAAGTTTATCGATATGATAAGCGATATCAGCTGTCAAATAAGTGTTTGAACCGTCAGCTTTTTTGATTACGCGATCCTGGTCGTCACCGAATTCGGAAGACTTGAACCACATTGCGCCTTCTTTTTCGTATAACATACCTTTTGCCATAAGTTCTTTGTAGCTTTCTTCTACTTTACCTGAATTGTGCAGGTCAAGTTCTGAGTAGAATTTGTCAAAATGTACGCGGAAATCTTCTAATAAAGCTTTTTGGCAAGCTTCCATTTCTTTTTTAGCGTAATCAGAAAGAACTTTTACGTCTTCTGTAGGTTCATTCTCAGATAAGAACTTCTTTGCAACAGGTATCAAATATTCTCCCGGATAATAATTTTTTCTTTCGATTTCATCTGTAGGGAAATCAATATTTTCGCCCAGTTCTTGTTTGATTCTGATTTTCAAAGAATTTCCGAGTTTCTGGATTTGTGAACCTGCATCATTGATATAAAACTCCTGATAAACATCGTGGCCGTAGAATTTTAACAAATTAGCAAGCGCACTTCCCATCGCAGCCCAGCGTCCGTGACCGATGTGGAATGGGCCTGTAGGGTTAGCAGAAACGTATTCTAATAAGATTTTTTCTGTAGCGGCTCCTTCAGGTCTGCCGTAGTTTTCACCTTTTTCAATGATTTCAGCTACAGCATTTGCAAGAAGAGAGTTTTCTATTTTGAAGTTGATAAATCCGCCGACAACGGAAACTGAATAATTTTCTTTGCTCAAGTATTCAACAACAGTATTGGCAATCATTGGAGGAGCAATTTTAGCAGAACGTGCAAGTGAAGAGACGTTAACCGCAAAATCACCAAATTCAGGATTTTTAGGTTTTTCAATCATAAGAGAGAATTTATCATCTGCTCCCATTTGACCTAATTTGCCTTCAGCAATTGCTTTATTTATTCCGTTTTCAACTTCTTTTAAGAAAAAATCTTTTAACATATCTTATTCCTTTATTTTTAATTCTTTTTAACAATTATAGCAAAAAAAATTTTGTTTGGGGTTTAAGTTGATATGGCAAATATCAACCTCAAAGTAATAAACAGTTTGGACAGAAGTTTTTCTTCTTTTGCGCAAGAAACTATGGCAAGAAGAAAACCTGACAGAAATTATGTAATTTCGCAATTACAGCATTATCAAACCCAGTATAATAAAAACGGACTTTTTAAAGATTTTCTTGTAAGATTAGAAGCGTTTGCTCTTGGAATGGAAGATTCTAACCTGCTTGATATTGCGGGAATGGTATTTTCAAAGCTTGCAAAATTCCCGACAACAGATGAGATGAAAGAACAATTTCTTCGCGGCGGTTTGAGAATCGCAAGAAAACAGGGTGACCCGATTCATATTTTAGCAAGAATAGTGGATTTGAAAAAGTTATATGAAAATAACGGAGATTCCCGCGGACGCTATAAAATGCTTTTTCCTGAAGAACGAGCATTAACTGATATTGTAGAAAATTTTCCAAAAGCAAAAGGCAGATTCAGAACTGTTTCAAAAGAGTATTCTCCTTTGGATAAATACAGATTACAGCTTGCAAGAGTCAAAGTTGATATAGCAAAAAAACTCAGACCTCACGAAGCATATTCCAGATTGATTGAGGCAAGAGAAATCTTTGAAGATTTGAGATGTTCTAAAGAACTAAAATTCGTAGACAGAATGCTTTCAAAATGCTAACGTTTTTTCTTTGTAACTTTTTTGAAAACTTCTTCAAAAGTTTCAATCGGCTCCAGTCTGTAACCGCAATGTTCGGCTAATGTTCCGCCCATTGAGAACAATTCTTCCTGCGGATATCTTCTGCAAATTCCCGGACGTTTTTTGTGAATTTTGCATTTGTTTGTTTCTCTGTCAAGATTTGTGCATTCAAAAACGAGTCCTGTTTCGTCTTTATCTATAATCTTCAAATATGTATAAAACGGATGAAGTTTTTGTAATCTTTTGAACTCTTCTTCTGTTTGGATTACGCCTTTGTGTTTAACATAAATCTTGCGGCAGCATCTTCCGCACCCCAGACAGCTTCCGACTCTGTAATATTTGCGTTTTAAAATATGAAGGTAAAAAAACTTTTTTAATTTTTTAAACATTTACTATCCGTGACTTTGCCATTCTATACTCGGGGGAGTTTTCTTTTGAAAGTGTCATAATTTTTGAAAAATATTTGTTTGATTGTTTGTAATCACCGTTTGAGTAGCTGTAAGCTCCTCTTTCAAAGCAGGATTTAATAATTCTGTCTTCAGGGTTAATAAATGATTTTAGTTCTTGTACAATTGCACTGTAATCCGAACTGCCGTTCCTGTCCATTATCAGACAGTTTTCGTATTCAAAAAGGGCAAAGTGATAATTGTTATAGCTGTAATATTTTTCTGCCCATTCTTTATGACCTTCAATACTTAGTTTATCAAAACTGTCTTCCAGCGGTTTAATTGTTTTAATAATTTCCAGATAAACTTTCTGGTTATTCATTACAAGCGGTAAAATCCTTTTCATTACACAATATGCGCCTGTAAAATCTCCGATATTTATCATTACGTTGGACAGCAAATCCAAAACATCAAGAGATTTGTTATCTATGCAATAAGCCTGTTTTAGATACATTGAAGCTTTCAGGTATTCTTTTTGTTCAAAATAAAGTTTTCCTAACTGATAATTTGTATCAAAATTAAGCGGATAATTTTTTACTGCAAGTTCAAGTGCTTGGATAGCTGTTTCTTTGTCCTGCATTGCATTTGCACGTTGAGCTTTTTGATAACATTCACTGCCGAATGTTTTAAAACTTTCTATGCTGTTTTTTATTTCCGTATAATAAGCAGAAGTTTTGTCTTTTGCATATTTCAGGTATTTTTCATAAAAGAAAATTGATTGAAATTTCATATCTTTAGAAAAATATGATGTTGCAAGGTTTAAGCAAACTGCTTCGTCATCAGGTTTGTAAGAAAATGCTATAGCCCAGTTCTCGATTGCTTTTTCAACATTTTGGAGTTTGTGAAAAATGTTTCCTAAAAAAGTATAAGAAGGATTTTTGTAATGTTCCAGATTTGTTGAACGGGTAAAATAAAGCTCTGCATTCTCAATCTCATTGAGTTTGTAATAGCATCGTCCGATTTCATAATACAGTTTATATGAATAACTTGTATTAACCATATCAAGATAGAGCTTTAAAGCCCCTGCATAATTTCCTGCTGCATACAATCCTTTGGCTGCTTCAAGCTTCGCATCTTCTATATCGGAATTATCCTGAATATAATAATCAGAATTTGCCATAGCTGTATTCTAGCATATTTACAGCTCTAAATCATCCCATAATTTAGAATTTGTTACAAGTTGTGATAACACATCGTCTTCAAATACGTCAACCACACCGTTTGAGAACAATTCTTTCATTCTTTCAAGGTGAGATAAGTCTTCTTTATCACTTGTTGCGATTTTGTTGAATTTATTTATGTCTAAATCTTTTTGGAAAAGCTGAAGCGCGTTAGCGGAAATCTCTGTTTTATCAACATAAGGATTTGAACTCTTGTTGAAAAGCGCTTTATTCATACTTGCTTTAACTGAAGCAAGGTTAATTACATTGCTCTGCTTTTCAAGCTGAGAGTTGTATAAAAAATCTTTGTTGTTATCATTAATGTTGTTAAACATGAGACCCTAATCTCCCCAGTTACCCTCAATATCATTATTATACATTTTTTGTCATTTGTTATCAACTGTTTGGAGGATATTGATGTAGTTTTTATTTTTGTTAAAATAGTTATAGAAAGGGAACTTTATGAGCATTAACCAATCAATTAGACCGATTACTGTAGAAATGAAAAATAATCTTACAATCGGAGGGTGTGATTTGGTTGAACTCGCGCAAACATACGGAACGCCTTTGTATGTTCTGGATGAGGCAACTTTACGCGGGATTTGCAGAGAATATAAATCAGCATTCAAGGATTATCCTAATATCAAAATGATGTATGCATCGAAGGCTCTTTGTACTCTTTCAACTTCTGCCATTATTGCTTCGGAAGGATTCGGATTCGATACTGTTTCGGCAGGTGAAATTTATACCGTGTATAAAGCGGGTGCTGATATGTCTAAGGTTCTTTTTAACGGGAATAATAAATCCCGACGCGAAATCGAACTTGCTATTGATTTGAAAGTCGGCAGATTTTCTGTTGATAATTTCTATGAAGCTGAACTTTTGAATAAAATCGCAGAAGAAAAAGGGGTAAATGTCGATATTTTACTCAGAATTACTCCGGGGATTGAATGCCATACACACGAATACATTCAAACAGGTCAAATTGATTCAAAATTCGGTTTTGACTTATCTCAGGCTGATGAAATAATTGATTTGATTAAAACATATAAAAACCTTAATTTGAAAGGGCTGCACGCGCATATCGGTTCGCAAATATTTGAACTTGCGAGTTATAAAGATGAGGTTGCGACTCTTGTCAGAGAATTGAATCGAATTAATGAAAAACACGGACTTTCTTTAAACGAGCTTAATGTCGGCGGCGGTTTAGGGGTTAAATATACCGAAGAAGACTGCCCTCCGTCAGTTGAAGAGCTTGCAGAAGCCTTTAAGCTTGCACCGAAAGAGCTTACGATTTATATTGAACCAGGAAGAAGTATCGTTTCAACATCAGGCGTAACTCTTTATACTATAGGAAGTTCAAAACAGGTTCCGAACGGAAGAAAATACGTTGCAATTGACGGCGGAATGGCTGATAATCCTCGTCCTGCAATGTATCAGGCAAAATATACGGCAGAGGTTGTCAACGGTAATTCTGTAAACCGAGAAAAAGAAGAGGTTACAATTGCAGGCAGATACTGCGAAAGCGGTGATATTTTGATAGAAAATATTACGCTGCCGAAACTTGAAGCAGGAGATATTCTTTGCGTTTATAATACAGGTGCTTACACTTACTCTATGTCATCTAACTATAATCGGGTAGAAAAACCTGCAATGGTACTTGTAAATAATTCACAATCTGATATGATAGTAAATAGAGAGTCTCTTGAAGATTTAGTGTACAAAGAAAACATTCCCGATAGGTTAAGAAGATGATAGAAGGACTGATTGCTCTTATTCAAAGTGTTTTAAACCCGCTCCAGCGCTCGCTGAATTGGGTAAATATTCTTGAAATATGCTTTATAGGACTGATTTTATTTGTTTTCTATCGTAAATTTATTAAGAATACACAGGCGGAAAATCTTGTCAAAGGGCTGTTTTTTCTGGTATTTGCATGGATTTTCAGTGAAATCCTTATTCTTATTGATTTAAGAATCATTGGTGTTTTCTTTAAATCTCTTGTGACACTTATTGCATTGAGTTTGATTGTTATATTTCAACCTGAACTCAGACGATTCCTTGGTTATCTGGGACAACCGGGATTCTTAAAAAGAACTTTCTTTTCTTGTGATGCTTATAAAGAAGCAACCGAAGAAGATGTCGATTTGATTAAGGAAGTTATTGAAGCTGTTAAATATTTAACTAAAACAAAAACAGGTGCATTAATTGTTTTCAAAAAAGCATTAAGCACAATTATATATTCGGATGTCGGAACCGTAATTGATGCAAAGGTTTCAGCAGAACTAATTTTGACTATTTTCCACCCGAATACACCGCTTCATGACGGAGCAATGGTTATTGACGGGAATAAAATTCATTCTGCGGGTGTGCTTTTGCCGTTGACAGAAGATCCTAAGCTCAGTTGGAAATACGGAACCCGCCACAGAGCAGCACTTGGTATGTCAGAAGTTTCTGATGCAGCATGTCTGGTTGTTTCTGAAGAAACGGGCGATGTTTCTATTTGTATGGACGGAATGCTTAAAAAATACGAAGATTTAACAACACTTAAAACTGATTTGGAATCAATTTTGGGTATTAAGCCTGCTGATTCTGTAACAGAAAAACATAAAAATATTTTTGATATATTGAGGGGCAAATAGAGAGGGTAAACAATTGTTTTTTCAGAAAAAAAAGCCTGCTATCAGGGTTAAGACAAAAAAAGAGATTGTACTAGAGTATATTCAAAGAGCTTTTTTTCTGATAATTGGTTCGTTTATTGTTGCTGCGGCTCTTGAATTGTTTTTATTGCCTAACAAGATTATTGACGGCGGTGTTATTGGTATTTCAATGATGGTATCTCATATTACTAAAGGTAATCTGGGTGCGATTATTTTTGCCATTAACTTTCCGTTTGTGATTCTGGCATATAAAACTCTCGGAAGAAAATTTGTATTTAATACTTTTTTTGCAATTACAATGCTTTCAATTGCTACAAACGTGGTTTTAAGGTTTAACCATGTTACCGATGATTTATTGCTTGCAACTATTTTTGGCGGAATTCTTCTCGGTCTCGGCGTAGGTTTAATTTTACGTAATAATGCTTCGCTGGACGGAACAGAGATGGTATCTTTAAGACTTGCCAAAAAACTGAAAGTTGTTTCTGTCGGCGAACTTTTGATGGGTATGAATCTGTTTGTATATGCAGGAGCAGGTTTCTTATTTGGATGGGATAGAGCGTTATATTCGGTTCTTACATATTATGTTGCATCAAAAGTTATTGATACCGTTATTGAAGGTCTTGATAAAGCTAAATCAGTAAGAATTGTATCTGATTTTTCTCGTGAAATAGGCGATTCAATTATGAAAGAATTGGATATCAGTGTAACTTATATGAAAACATTGGGCGGGTATTCAAGACAGGAAAAGATTTTAACATATTGCATCGTTAATAAATTTGATATGGCTAAACTTAAAGAAGTTGTTCATAATGTAGACCCGAATGCATTTATCGTAACCGAAGATGTTCACGAAGTTGAAGGCGGAAGATTCAGAAGAAAATCAAGTCATTAGGCGTGTTACAAATCTTTATATTTGCGCAATTTTATTCTCTTTTATGCCTTTATATAATTAGATTAGTGTGAAATGAAGGTTTAACTATGACAAATGCGCAAATCCCGTCATATTCAGGTGTGACAATCAATATTTCAAATCCTACCGTTAATGCGACTCCTTATGTTAATGGAGCTCAGACTATTCCTGTGCAGCAGCCTCAAGTGCAGGTGGCGGAACAAATTCCTCAGGCATATCCTGCTTCTTATTATATGAATAATTATAATTACCAGCAAAATGGCGGACAAAATACATCCTCTCTTCCTCAATCAACAGATTCTGCCGTTCAGGAGCCTGCAGCAGAAGAAGATATGTCTGCATCAACAGATATAATTAACGAGCTAGATACGCGTGATGCTAAACAGAAAGAACTTGAAGAAAACGGGAAACAAACACGTGTAACGGCGCTTACTGATGAATATATAATGTCTTTGGAAAACTATTTGAATAATCAAAATACAGATATTCGTCTGATGGCGGCGAAAGAAATTTTGACAAGATTGGATGAAGATAAGACAAGATTTGATGATGCAGCATTGAATGCGTTACTGAATAAAATGCTTCAAGACCCGCAGAAAATTATCAGAGTAGCAGCGTTGAGCGCCTTCTCATCAGGACTTGCAAGCGGTAATGATTATACGGTTCAGCTTTTGAATAATATCCAACAAAATCCTAATTCCGATAAGGAAGATGTTGTTGAGGCAGCTAATATTTTATTAAAAATGTCAACAGATACAGAAGTCAGATATGAACCTGTTCAGAATAATATTCCTATACAGGAAGAGGCAACGGCAGAATAATGAAACTTGCAGCAAAAATAGCTTGTAGAACTTTAGGAACAGCGGGCATGGGAATTGCCCTCTATGATGCTGTGAATGTTGCAAATCAGTTTTCCAAAAACGGAGCTCAGAAAGAATCAGCAAAGTATCTTGAAAAAGCTTATTTTGATTCAAGAACAACTGACACCGTGAGTTATTCAAACAAAATCATTCAGGACAAAGTTTTTGATTACAGAACAAAGAATCCTCTGCCGGCTTTATGGGGCAGAGTTAAGGGCGGAGTGGAAGGTACTCTTTATTCATTAGGAAACAGTCTTTTTCTTGTGGGCGCATCAGCATTGGCGCTCACTGCAAAAAATGTGTTTGCTAAAATAGGAGCAGCCGGAGTTGCTCTCACTGCTTGTTATAATGTCTTGCGCAGCGGTTATGGTATGGGTAAACAACATCCTATGGACTAGGCTTGTTTGAATTGAACAAGTTTCTTAGCAGGCCTGAGATGCTCCTTTATTGCATCCATAAATTTTGGTGCATCTTCTTTTGCAATCATTTCTGATTTGTCGGCATTATTGCTTGCTTTCCGGAGGCCTGTTTTGTCAATAAGCTGCGGTGTCATAAAGAACATTGTTAAAAATGCTGCACACAAGCCCAATACTCCTGCATGTCCCCACGAAGAAGTTTGGCTTCTTGCAAGAGCAGTTCCTAAACCGCCCGCTGCAACAGCAATTCCCCCTGCATTAATCAGGGCAATGTTTTGATTTGACACAGTTTTTCCGTACGTTCCGTTGTTCCCTCTGAATCCTGCCCGAGGGCTAAAGGCGCTTACAGGTTGAATCATACGCACACACTTTCTTTCTCTTAATACTCCCACATGTTAGCGCAAAGTTAAAGTTTTGTAACTAACTCCAAAGGATGATTTTTAAAGTGTAAAAACCACACCATTATTGGGATTCAAGGGTTTTGCTTGACTTAGTGGAATTAATTATTAATCATCCATATAGATGTATTCGCAGGTATGAAAATCTGTAATAATGTACATGCGAGAAAATATATTATGCCCTTTAGATACAGACTGCAAAAAGTTTTGGATTTCCGTATAAGGAAAAAAGAAGAACAGCTTCTGGTAGTTCAGAAAGCTCAACAGGCTGTGTATGAAGCGGAACAAAGGATTCGCGAAAACGAGCTTGAAATCCAACAAACAGTGCAAAACCGAAAAACAGCAGATTTCAGAATGATGGAATATTATGACAAATACCTCCACCATCTCTGGGATAAAGCAGAAGCTCTGGAAGCTGAAAGGCAGAGGTTACAGGCAATTGTTGAAGAGGAAAAACAAAAACTTGTTAAGCTCGAACAAGCGGTAAAAGTTCTTGAAAAGCATAAAGAAAAACAAAAAGAAGCATATCTTGAAGAGGAAAAAGCAATAGAACTCAGACAGTTTTCCGAAATCGGGGTACAAAGATTCTTTATTCAGGCAAAAGAAAAAGCCGAAGAGGAAGAAGCTGAACTTCAGAGGCTTCTGGATGCGGAAGAATTAAATTATATGGAAGAATAGTTATGAATATTAAATCATCAGACCTAAATCGTACCACTCCTGCTAAATCACAGGTAGTTAAATCAACACAGAAGGATTCATCAGTAAAATTTGCTGACGAATTAAAAGAGTTGAAAAAAAAGACTGAAGCAGAAGAAAATGTTCCTGCAAAGTCTAAAGAAAAAGATGTTAAGAAAAAAGAGCAAGAGCCTGAAAAAGATTTGGATAAAACACTGGAAGAACTTACCTCTGTTGTAGAAGAGCTCAACCAATCAGATGAGAAGTCGTCAGAAGAGCTAAAGACAGGGGATAAACTTACCGATAACACTAATAAAGGTGAGAATTTGATTAATAACGATTTTAATATTCAAGATAATAAAGATATTTTGCCCCAGATGAATCCGAATATGAATTTTTCGGGTGATGGACAGCCTTTCTCATCTTTTATGGGAAATGAAAATAATAATCAAAATTCAAATGGCGGCTTGAGTTCTTCTGCTGCGGATTTAGCGGAAGAAGCAGCGATACTTTCTACAATGGCGGAAAATATTGCAATGGCTAATAAAAATACTCTTGTTCAAGAAACAGCAGAAAAAACTGTTAATCGTGAAGAAGGGATTAAAAAAGTTGATGTAAAATCAGGGATTACTATTGAAAATGTTGTAAAATACGATTCAATAATTATGAATGAGGCTGATGTGGAAGTTTTTGCAGCATTAGCGGAAACAGGAGAAGCGAATTTGAATAATCTGGCTCCCGAATCTGCGCAAAAATCGGTTCAGGTTTCAAAAACTTTAGCTGATATGTTAGCGAAAGCAAAAGAAACTCAGCAGCCTTTAAGAATAGATTTTGACAATGGGATTTCTGTCATTATAAAAATATCAAGGGACGGAAAAGTCTCAGCAGACTTCCTTCCTTCAACCCAGATAGCAGAAGCTTATCTTAAAGAAAACTTACCTCTTTTGAAACAGCGATTTGATGAAAAAAATCTCGAATATGAAGAATTAAACCGCAGAGAACGAAGAGAACAAAACAAAGAAGATAACCAAAAGAAAGGTCGCAGAAATGAATGATATTTATACAACCGCGATTAATACTCAGAAAGCTACGATTCAGTGGATGGATGTGCTTGCTGACAACATGACCAATGTTTATTCACCGGGGTTCAGAGAAAATAAAGTTAATTTCAAGACTTTCCTCGGCGGTGCTGTTATAGACCAGAATGTTAAAAATTTTGGTCAGGGTAAATCAACTCCTGGTACTTCAAATGAAAACCTTTTCTTTGAAGGCACAGGCTTCTTTGTGGTAAGAAATCCTGATAACAGTGTGTCATATACTCGTTTAGGCGAATTTACCTTTGACTCCGAAGGTGTTTACAAAGCAAATAACGGTGCAACTGTTCAAGGTTATATCCTGAATGACAAAGGTGAAATTATGTCAGGTACAAAATCAATAAGTGCTGATTTGTATGAAGAAACTGCTCTAAAAGGCGGTGCTATGAGTATTCCTACAACAAATATTAAACTGTGGATTGACCCTAATAACGGTAAATTCCTTGGTAAATACGACGAATATGAGATTAAGAATGACGGGACTATTTATGGTAAAGCAGATGGCGGAAACCGTTCGGTTCCTTTGTATAAAATTGCAACTGCTAATTTTCATAACCCAAGCGGATTGTATGAAGTTAAGCAAGGTATGTTTGTAGAAACAGAAGAATCAGGCAAGCCGATTGTCGGCAGAGGCGAAATCCGTTCAGGATTATTAGAACAATCAAATATCGATTTTAAAAACAATATGGCTGATTACCAGATGGCAAAGGTTCAAATGGAACTTGTAAAAGCTCTTATTAAAACGAACAAAGACCTGTTACAATCAGCTATGGAAATGGCAACACAATAGTGCTACGCACGTAGACATTTGGGCGGCTTGTTTAGTTGGATTCCAAGTTGGTTTTTAAAACTCTATGCCCGCCTTTGGGTGAGACTACCAGTTGGATGAGCGCCATAGACAAATCTTTAGTTAAACTCCGTTTTATAAAGGAATTAGAGAAAATCTTTAATTCCTTTTTATTTTTAAATCAAATCTTGTAACATTAGGTCAAGTTCTTTTTCGTCGATTTGGTCAATGCTCTTTTTATTGTGCATTCTTCGTAAGATATCTTCTTGTGTGATTTCTCCCCATTCGAGATTTAGTCTGTCTTTTGCAAATTTAATATTTGTCATACGGTTCCTTTCTATATGTTATAATTTATGTATGAGTTTGAAAAATTATTTAAAAAATCTTCCTGATTATTGGAGTGCTAATTTCTTAGCGTTTGTAAGTTTGTTTTGTGTATTATTTACTTTATATGCTGTTGTTAGGAGCAATATAGGAGTTTCTGAATTTGATATTTTTGACGTCTTGCATTTGGAATTTTTTGTGATGTATTACATTCTGAATTCCAGTATATTAGGATTCGGATTATTATTTATGATTTTCCCATTATCAATTCCTTTTGTATTTTTGCTGAAATCAGGTAGTAAAAAAAGTATTTTATTATCATTTTTAGGATTAATTCTAACATTTATTGCTATTCTTTTTATTGTGGGTGAATGCTATATTGCACAAACTTTTCTGGGAGCATTTTTAATATTAGGTGACACTTATTCTCATACTTTTCAAATATTTTTACCGCTTTTTATAGCAATTCCTATTTTTTGTATTATTGATTGCAAAAAGAATTGTTTGATTCCAAATACTTTTTTGACCAACAATAAATTTTATAGATTTTTTGTGAACTACTTTTTTTATTACTTTTGGTTAATGTACATTCCTTTTATGTTAGGATTAATTTTTTGTTTGTATTGTTATATAGGAGTACATTATCACTAATTGCTATGTTTTGCTCCACAAGTTCGAGTATATCCTCCCACCTCTGTTCCATCAGAACGAGTGTAGCCACTGACAGTATATGAACCTGCACATTGAGAGGAAGAATTTCCTATTTTATTAATTTGTCTTTTTGCGAATAAAGGTATTGCATGTATTCTTTCAGTTGTATTTTTAATTTCCTCTGGTGTTTTTTGTTGTCGTCTTGATAAATTACCCATGCCTTCTAATGAGTGGCATGCAGATTTGCTATTGCCTAAATTTGGAGTTGCATATATTTCACCAATATGGTTTTCACCATTGACCATTGTTATTCCGTCTTGTTCATTGATGTAATTAATAACATTGTCTTCTTTCAATTTTGTTCCTGATTTGAACATATCTCTTACTCCATAAGCATTGAAAGTGATAGCTGTTGTTCCTCTAATACTTGAAACTATTTCTGCAAGACTTCCACCTAAAGAATGTCCTGTTACGGTCACTTCCATATTAGGATTTTCGCGTTTTACTTTATCATGAAAATCTATTGCATCAGTTGCTTGAGCAGGGATATTTGAGCGTGCCATTGCAATATCACTTCGGATATCTTTGAGTATATCTGATATATTGGTAATATCAGTTTCCCTATATACTAAAACTATATCTTTTCCATTAGATATAGCTTCTGCATAAAACCCGTTCTTTTTGTTTTCTGCTCTATCAATGACTTGATATCCTTCGGGGAGTTTGCTTACTTCTTTTGGATAAACACTAATTGATGCTAATCAAAAGTCTTCCCTGATAGGTTGTATCAGGGTAAATGTATGAGTTTATAATATACGGGATACATTTAAAGTACAAAGTTTTGTAAAGGGTTTTGTAAAAACTTGACATGTTTTTGCTAGAATGAAGTAATGTCGAAACTATTACATTAGACGAATTGAGGAAAAGAGAAGAATGAAGAAATTTTTGATGATGTTATCAGTTATGTTAATGAGCTTACAGTCTGCTCATGCAATGAATGTCGATGCTTTTATTGACCAGAACATTGCACCATACACGGATAAGGTCGCCAAACTTATTTTCTTTCCTATTACGATAGCGGGCAATAGTGTTCCTTTGATTATATTCTGGATTCTTTTTGCAGGTATCTTTTTTACAATCTATTTCAAAGGTATTTCTGTTTGGGGTTTCAAACACGCAATTGAAACAGTTATAAAACCTGCTGAAAAACATGATGACGGATGTGGTGAAGTAAGCTCATTCCAAGCACTTGCTACAGCTTTATCAGGAACAATCGGTATCGGTAGTATTGCAGGTGTTGCAATCTCTATTTCAATCGGCGGTCCCGGTGCAGCTTTCTGGATTTTCTTCGGTGCACTTTTAGGTATGTCAATTAAGTTTATCGAAGCGACTCTTGCCGTTAAATACAGAAGATTCAACCTTGACGGTTCTGTTTCAGGCGGTCCTATGCATTATATTGCACACGGTCTTACAAGAAAGAAAATGCGCTGGTTAGGTCAGCCTCTGTCTGTATTATTTGCAATACTTTGTATTGGCGGTGGTATTACAGGCGGTAATATGATTCAGATTAACCAAACTGCTCACCAAATTATATTTATTACTGGCGGTGAAGGCAGTATTTTCCATGGTTATGCTTGGATAATCGGAGCTGTTGCAGCTGTGCTTATCGGATTGGTTGTAATGGGCGGTATCAAGAGTATTGCTAAAGTTACAACAGTTTTGACTCCTACAATGTGTGCATTGTATATTATTTCAGGGTTAATTGTTATCCTTGCTAATTTCTCAAATATTCCACACGCAATTGCGTTAATTATAAAAGAAGCATTCCATCCAACAGCTGTAGCAGGCGGTGTTTTCGGAACAATTATTATCGGTTTAAGACGTTCTGTTCAATCTAACGAAGCTGGTACAGGTGCTGCTGCGATTGTTTATGCGACTGCTCAGACAAAAGAACCTGTTTCACAAGGTTTTGTAGCATTGTTGGAAACTTTCTTGACAGGTGTTCTTTGCTTGTTCACTTCTTTTGCGATTGTATTTTCGGGTGCTTGTACTCACGCTGCTAAAGAAATTTCAGGTATTGAACTTGCTTCAAATGCGTTCCAATCTGTTATTCCGTTCTTCCCGATAATACTTTCCGTAATTGCAGTATTGTTTGCTCTATCAACACTTATCAGCTGGGCATACTACGGACAGAAAGCTTGGACATTCTTGTTGGGTGAAGGTAAAAAACGTGTATTAACTTTCAATTTGATTTATTGTTTGTTTATTATTATTGGTTCAGCAATGAATGTTAAATCAATTATTGATATTACAGATGCGATGATGATTGCAATGTGTATTCCGAACGTAATTGTTCTTTATATTTTAGCTCCTGAAATCAAACGAGATTTGAAAGATTACTTGGAAAGACACAATATGAAATTTATTAAGTTTTAAAAGGTGAGGCGCAAGCCTCATTTTTTATTCTCTTAAACTCCCCATGTGGTTATTGTTTAGATAATTCTTCTTAAGTTTAATATTCTAAGACACTTAAGAAAGGAGTTTTACATGTTAGAAGAAACAACAAAAGAACATTGGATTAGAGTCGGAGCAATTGCTCTTATTACCTTTATAGTAGCATTTCTTGCGTTTTATTGTGTTATGGAGCTTATGCTTCACAGAATGACTGATCCGATGTATAACGCAAAACGAATTGAAAAGATTATGAAACAGCAGGAACGCAGTTTTCAAAGAATAGAAGATAAGATGACTAATGAAAATCCGTTTGAGCCTAAATTACGTCCTATGCTTGTTAATCTTGTTAAAGAGAACAACGAATATAAAGTTATAGTTGATTTGAAACCGCTTGAAAATAACGAAAAGGATGTCAATGTAAAGATTAAAGACCATATTATCACTGTATCCGGCGAATTGGATGAAAAATCTTTTGCAGGCGAAAGAATTGTTAATTTCTCTCAGGGGTACTATTTAGATGAAGATTTGGAAACAGATAAAATTTCTAAAGAGAGAAAAGGTGATAAATATATAATCACGGTTCCATTCAAAAATTAAAAGAGGGCGGTTTTTAAACCGCCCCTTTTATTAATAATTCTGCAAGTTTTAACGATTCATCGGTAACTTCTCCGGATGCAAGTTCTGCAATTGCGTTAAGCTTTTCTTCATTGTTTAGAATCGAAATATTTACGCTTGTTTTTTCATCCTGAGTTTTTCTTACATAAAAATGTTTATCGGATTTGGAAGCAATGATTGCCTGATGCGTAATCATAATTATTTGCATATATTGAGCAAGCTCTTTTACTTCATCTGCAACAGATTGTGAAGTTTTACCCGAGATTCCCGTATCAATCTCATCAAATACTACTGTATCAATGTTGTCGGTTTGGGCAAAAATAGTTTTTATGGCAAGCATTACGCGCGAAACCTCACCGCCTGATGCAACTTTAGCAAGCGGTTTAAGCCCTTCTGATATGTTTGTTGAGATTAAGAACTCAACTTTATCCACTCCGTTTGCTCCGAGTTCACATTCTTCAAATCCGATTTCAAAACGTACTTTTGGAAGTTCAAGTTTCTCAAGTTTTTCGACAATCAACTTGGAAAGTTTTTCACCATGAGTTTTTCTGTCATCAGAAATTTTACAAGCAAGTTCCAAAAGATTTTTGCGAGACTTTTCAATCTCTGCTTCAAGCGATTCAATGTTTTGAGTCGAAAACTCAATCCCATCTAATTCTTTTCTGAGTTTTTCTCCTGTTTCGATAACTTTTTCAATTGTTCCGCCGTATTTGCGTTTTAGTTTTTCGATTAGGAATAATCGTTCCTGAATCGTATTAATTCTTTCGGTATCATTTTCCAATGAAGATGAATAATCACGTAAAGATGAAGACAGGTCTTTTAATGTTTCGATTGCACCCAAAAGTTGTGATTCGGTTTCCTCAAGCGAATTGTCTAAACCGACTGCTTTGGATAATGACATTTTAATTTGAAAAAGTGCATCCATAATTGAACCGTCATCACCTGAAAGCGTCCAATAAGCAGAACCCGTAAGGTCTTTTAACTTTTCAACATTTTCTAATACGGACAGTTCATTATTTAGTTCTTCATCTTCATTTATTACAAGACTTGCATCTTCGATTTCGGTTACCTGAAACTTAAGAAAATCAATTTGTTCTTCCGTTTTTTCAGAAGCGTTTTTTAAATCATCCAGTTCTGATAAAAGTTTTTTGTAATGTTCAAATCCTTTTTTGTATTCTGTTAATACAGGGTTTTTAATATAGTTATCTAATAATGTTATATGGAATTTTGGCTGCAAGAATGAATAAGTTTGGTGTTGTGAGTGGATATCCAAAAATAATTCTCTGAATAATTTTATAAATTCCTGATTAACAAGAGAACCGTTAACCCTTGAGCGTGAGCCTGTTTGTGTGATTTCTTTTGAAAGAATAATTTCTTCTCCGAAACAGTCGATTCCGTATTCTTCAAAAAGAGATGATGTAAGGTTCTTTTTGTCAATAACAGTGAGTTCAATTATAGCTTTGTTGGCATCAGTTTTAATAACTTCTTTTCCTGCTTTGGCACCGAAAGCAATGTCGATGGCATTAATCAGAATACTTTTTCCTGCCCCTGTTTCACCTGTGATTATATTGAGCCCGTTTGCTAATTCAAGTTCAAGTTCGTCAATTAAAATATAATTTTTAATCCTGATTTTGCTTAACACTACTCTTCTCCCTGATGCTCGAGTTTGTAAGTAATGGCGTCATATTCCTGTTTTACAATATTTTTCGGATATGTTAGAGTAGGACATTCAAGAGCAGAGTTTAAATTATTTGCGTACTCTTCATAATTTTGGAGTAATTTAAAAATCTGCGCTCTTATATAGTATAAATCTCCATAGTCTTCGTTATCCAGTGTCTCGTTTAGAATTGATAAAATTTCTTCAAATTCATTTTGTTTAATACAAATTTTTGCTAATAACTTATAAGCTTCCATATCTTGTTTATTGTATTCAATGGTTTTTAGAAGATATTCTTTAGCTTGTTCAAGGTTTTCATTTTTGTATGCAATTGATGCAAGATTAAAATATGCCCAGCTGTAATCAGGTGAGATTGCCAGAACTTTTTCGTAGCATTCAACGGCGAAATTTGTTAAACCGTTGCTTTGATAAATATTTCCGAGATAAAAATGTGCAAAAATATCTTGCGGATTAAGTTCGATTGCTTTCTGGAAATTATCAGCCGCGATGTTTTTTTCATCTTTGTTCAAGTAGCATAATCCGAGATTAAAATAGCAGTTTCCGTCATTAGGGTCGGTTGTTAGAACTGTTTTGAACGCTTCAATTGCGTCATCCCATTCTTTAAGGCTTACAAGTACTTCGCCGAGATTGTAATAAAAATCATCTTGCGGATCAATGGAAATAGCTTTTTGATAAGCAGTTTTTGCGTTATCAAAATCTTTTGTTTTTTCGTAAAGAATCGCAATATTGTATTGAAGTTCAGCATCTTCCGGAAAGAATTTTTCCAAATATTTTAGATTAGACAATGCTTCTTCGTTGAATCCGTTATCAGCAAGCAGGATTGAAAGCTCTCTTCTTGCCTGAAAATTTGACGGATCGTTTTGCAGAACCTCTTGTAAGTTTTCTATTTCTTCCATTCCCATGGCTATATTATAGCAGGGGTAAATATAGGAGTAAATAGGGGCTGATGTTTCATTATATACAATTATTTTGCAGTTTCTTCTTCTTTTTTATCAGGTTTTATCGGTTCAGGAGTTCCGGTCGGTAATCCGTCACCTGTTGTTGGAGGAAGTGCGGTATCCTCTGGTGCTGCAACATCATCAGGAATTTCAAGTTCAAGGTCTTCAACACCTGTCATGAAACCATCATAAGCATCAATTTCTTCATCGTACATATCCATCGTTTCTGTGTTAAAATTTTGTGTATCTTTTCTCATATCGATTTCTGTGCCGACTTCGCCCGCCATTGATATTTGTTCGGCTGATGCAAAACCACTTGAAATCCCTGCCGCTATGGATGCTGCACCTAGTGCCCAAAACCAAGGTCCACTACCCAGCAATTGGGCCCCTGAAACAGCACCGCCAACAGCATTAAGACCTTGAGAAACTGCTTCCGTATAGCATTGATCTCGAGTTGTTGCATCAACACTTGCTGCATAATCTGTAGAACCCTCTACCTCACCCATTGTTTCAGCTGCATAATCATAACCTTCCTGATATGTTCCTATATCGTCATAAAGGTTGCCGACTACGTCAGTTGTATTTTCCTGAGTTTCAGTAATATTTTCACCTGTTTCAGTCATATATTTAATTAGCTCTTGATATAAAGCTTTTTCTTCTTCTGTTAATGGTTCACCACTTTCAGCTTTAGCTTTTAGTGCTTCATAAGAAGCTTTGTACATATCATATTCTGTTTTTTGTTCTTCGATATTATCATTAGCCTCTTCGTTAGCTTCATTAGCCTGATCTGATAAATCTATTATTTCATTAGCCATATTTTCCATATCTGCTTGAGTTTCTGATAAAGCAGCTTGGTTATTCGCCATTACATTTTGAAGTTCATCACAAGCTTCCTTCTGTGTTTTATTAGGTTTCATAACTCTATACATAGTAGCAGTTGCAATAGCCAAAGAAGCTCCTACAATTGCACAAGTTTTTGCTGCACCATTTCCTGCATTTGCAGCTTTTGTTGCACTACCAACATTTTTGGTTAAAGCAGTTCCACCTTTGCCAAATTTCCCAATGGCAGCTATATTTTTACCAATGTTTATACCACTTTTTGCTGCGCTGACAATACCTAAGGTTGCAGAACCTGCTGCAAAAGCCATATCACCAGTAGTTCTACTTATTTGTTTAGCTTTATCACCTGTACTGTTCTCATACCCAGTCTGGTCTTGTGCTGCTTTTTTGCCGTTGTCTTTATAGCTTGAATAATCACTATCATCAAATTCATACTGGTTTTCATCATTAGATACCGTTGCTTGCCAAGAGGTTAGCTTACTTGACCATGCTTTAGTAATCTCACCCATTTCATCAGCTGAGATATTCATTGAGTTGCCATAGCAGTGGTAGTTCAAATACGCCTTACGGCACCATGCTTCTGAATTGATGTTTATTGACATATATTGCCTCCAATTACACAACACAATATCTATTGTGTTGCATATTTAGTATTCTTTCCATGTATATCGGCAGCATTGTTGAAAACTTTAGAGTTTTACTTTTTATTGTTACAAATATTTACATATAGCGTAATCTTGCTTAAATAGGAACTCCAACCAACGCAAACCCACATGAAATCTGTTTAAAAGAACAATAATTAGTCTCCACCTACAACCTTGTAGTATAGTGGAATGTCGCCTGCCCCTTGTTGAAATATGCAACACAATAGATATTGTGTTGTATAAAGACGGAGGCGATATGTCTATCAATATTAATTCAGAAGCATGGTGCCGTAAGGCATATTTGAACTACCACTGCTATGGCAATTCAATGAATATCTCAGCTGATGAGATGGGTGAGATTACTAAAGCATGGTCAAGTAAGCTAACCTCTTGGCAGGCAACGGTATCTAATGATGAAAATCAATATGAATTTGATGATAGTGATTATTCAAGCTATAAAGACAATGGTAAAAAAGCGGCACAAGACCAGACCGGTTATGAAGGCGGTAAAGGTAACATGATAGGTCGTGGTGTTGGTGATGCTTCTTTTGCCCTTTTAAACGTAGCATCACAAACAGTAGGTAAAGGTCTATCCAATATTGCTGGAGCAGCAGTGAGTAAAGGTTTGAATAATTTTGGTGAAAAATTAGGTGTTAAGGGTGCTCAAAAAGTTACAGAAAAAGTATCTGAAGAAACTGTTAAAAAAGCTGGAGAAAAAACTGCTGGAGAAGCTGCTAAAAGTGGTAAATCTGCTGGTTTTGTTATCGGTTGTACATTAGGTCTTGCAACAGGTACAGCATATATAGCGAAGAAACCGAATAAAGAACAAAAAGAAGCTTGTGATGAACTTCAAAATGTAATGGCTAATAATCAAACTGCTTTATCAGAAACACAGGCTGATATGGATGCTATGGCTGAAGAGTTGATTACTTTGTCAGATGAGGCAAATGAAGCTAATGAAGATGCTAATTCTGAGATTGAAGGACAAAAAACCGAATATGATATGTACAAAGCTTCTTATGAAGCTCTAAAAGCTAAGGCTGAAAGCGGTGAACCGTTAACCGAAGATGAAAAAGCCTTGTATCAAGAATTAATCAAATATATGACTGAAACAGGTGAAAATATTACTGAAACTCAAGAAGATACAACAGATTTAGTTGGAGAACTCTATGATGATATGGGTACATATCAAGAGGGTTATGATTATGCAGCTGAAACAATGGGTGAAATCGAAGGTACAACCGATTTTGCAGAAGGCTTTGACTCGGCTACACGTACAATGTGTTATGTAGAAGCTGCCGCACAAGGTTTAAATGCAATTAGTAGTGCAAAAGCTGCGTATGAGGCAGGTGCATTTGCCGCATCGGGTTCTTGGGCATTTGGTGCAACTGCTTGGGCTTGGGCATTCGCAGCAATGGGTGGAGCAGGTGCTGCAATGTCAGGTATTGGAACTGCTGAACAAATTAAATGGGCGGGCGAAGTTGGTACAGAAATCGATATGAGAAAAGATACTCAGGACTTTAACACAGAAACGATGGATGTTTACACAGAAGAAATCGATGCTTATGATGGCTTTATGACAGGTATTGAAGACCTTGAAATCGATATGCCTGATGATGTTGCAGCACCTGAGGATACTGCACTTCCTCCAACAACAGGTGACGGATTACCAACCGGAACTCCTGAACCAGTCAAACCTGAAGACAAGAAGGAAGAAGAACCGACAAGATAATTGTGTATAGTGAATAAGCTAACGGGATGTTTCATTGAAACATCCCGTTTAGTTGTATTAGTACAGTTGGGGGATACTCATCTTTTTTGACTACACTTTTTATTGTAGATTTGAATTCTTATTTGAAGCATGCTCAATGATCTTGTAATTATTGATTTTTAGCCAGTTATATTTACCCCTCTAAACCCTTTGGTCTATATCTGTCAATCTACTTCAAACTCACTAAAATCAATCCCTGTATTGATGAAACTCTCCTCTAAAAGAATGTAATATATCTAGTGGAGATAGTAGATTTTTATCAATTTATTTATATAGGGGAGAAAAGAGAGTATGAGACGTGAGTTTAAGAAAAAGTCTAAAGTGTTACTTATTGATGACAATTACGAGCACTTAGTCGGGATTCGTGAATTATTGAATCTTGAAGGAACTTTTGATGTTGTTGGTATTGCAACTAATGTTACTGTTGGTTTGAACTTAATCAAAAAATATCAGCCCGATATCGTTCTTTTAGATATGAATATGCCTGACAAAGACGGTTTGCAAGGTATTGTTGAAATCGGTAAGCTTGATTTAGATACAAAAGTTCTTGCGCTCTCAGGTTATGACGATGCGGATTTAATCTTTAGAGCTATGAAAATAGGTGCTAAGGGCTATGTTCTAAAAACCATGGCTTCTGCTCAATTGATTTATGCTATTGAAGAAGTTCTTGGCGGTAAAATCTATCTTCCGCTTGCTCTTTCTTCAAGATTTTTCGAATACTTCCAACAGTCTTTCAAAGAAGAGTCTGCAAAACAGGAAGTGGAAGAAGAAAACTTACTTTCATACCTTACTCAAAGAGAAGAAGAGGTTTTGGAACTTCTTACTCAAGGTATTACTTACAAAGGTGTTGCTAATAAATTGTTTATTTCTGAAACAACCGTTAAAACACACGTAAACAATATTTTCCAAAAATTGCAGGTAAATGACAGAACTCAAGCTGTTCTATATGCAATTAATAACGGATTTTTGACAAAGAAAGTTAAGATTGCGGTATAGAAAATGAAAAAAATCGTAAGACAGCAGAACTATTTAAAAGAGCTTATTGAAACACAGGGCAATAAATTTTTGTCCCGCCAGACACTTAAGTGTCTTATTCGTTCTGCACTTGAACCTCTTCTTGATGCGCCGGAAAGCGGTGTTGTTTTCTATCGTATAGAAAATAAAGAAGGGTTGCAGGGTCTTTTAAAACGATTAGAGTTTTCTGAAATCGAATCAATTAATTACTCTGATGATGCAGGCAATCTTGTTGAGAAAGTTTGGGCAAATACCGAGTTTCTTTGTGTAATGACTCACAGATATGTTTCTATTATTTTGTGGGATACATTTACGGGTGATAAAAATACAGTAAGATATTATTCTTTGTATAACTCAAAACTTCAAAACGAGCCTTTGGATATTATCAAACGTAATTCAAAAATCGATATTACATCTTATCAGGAAAAATTCACACCTGACAGACGTGACAATATTCTTTTGAATGCTTCGATACGCCGTCTTCTTGATAACATGGTTGATGCAGCTGACGATGCGGTACTCGGCTATGCTGAAAAAACTGCGGAAACCCTTCGAGATGGAGATTATGCTGCAAGAAAATCAAGAGTTGTTGCACACGAGGTTAGAAATCAGCTTTCTATTTGTGATTTGTACACGGAAATTCTTCGTAAAAAAACTGATGATGAAAGTATTTTGAATTCTCTTCATGCGATTACAAAAGCGATAAAGATGGCTAACAATTCTTTACTTGCGCTTAAATCAAAAGAAAATACAGAGTTAAAACCTGTTTCAATGCGTGAGGTTATTGAAGAAACTGCAATGCTTGCAGGGGTTTATTTAGAAGGCAAGAATATTGAATTACAGCTTGAGATTTCGGATATTTCTGCAATGGCGGATTCTGAAAAACTTCTTGCGGTATTAATAAATCTTGTGAAAAACGCATCGGAAGCATTCGGTTTAGATGAAGAAAAAAATGATAAGTATATTAAAATTAAGACTGAAAAAGATGAGGATTTTGTAAATATTCTCGTTTCCAACAATGCTCAGGGTATTACTGAACCTGAGAAAATCTTTAACGAAGGATTTACTACAAAATCCTCAGGCTCGGGTTTAGGACTATGGATTTGTAAAAAATCTATAGAAGAACAATTTGGTTCTATTGAACTGTCTCGTTCGACAGAAGATTATACAGAGTTTACAATAAGATTGAGCGGGGTGTAGTTATGGATTTGATTACATCAAGAACAATGGAAATAACCAGGCTCGGTATGGACGGGCTTATGGATAGACAGCAGGCGATTTCTTCAAATATTGCAAACGTAGTCACTCCGGGATATCAGAGAAAAGAAGTTGCGTTTGAAAGTCAGCTTGCGGAGATTATTGAAAAAGAAGATATCAAAGACTTTATCAAAGGTCAAAACAGTATTGAATATGTTCCGCCAAATGTGGATGTATTCACCGGTGAGGTTCATACTTACAGAACTCCTACTCAGCAGGAAAAGGCTTATTTGAAATCAAATTCGTTTGATGAATTTAAACCGCAATATGTTACGGATGTTTTCAGCGGTTCTAATATGGACGGAAACAATGTTGAGTTGGAACGTGAGATGATGGATTTGTCAAAAACCGGTACAAAATACCTTGTGCTTTCAAATCTTGAAAGACGACAATTCAGCGGATTAAGAAGTGTTATTCAAGGACAATAGGAGGGTAGCTTATGAGTTTTAACATATTTGATATAGCAGGCTCAGGCATGACTGCTCAAAGAGTTAAAATGGATACAATTGCGAGTAATATTGCAAATATTCATACTACCCGTAAACCTGACGGTTCAAAAGGGGTTTATATCAAGAAAGATGTTTCTTTTAGAACTCTTTATGAGGATAGTGTGAACCGCGGGTTCTCGAATTTTTCAAGCAATAATCCGGATGCACAGTTTGACCCGAAAACAGGAAACATGCTTATTAATGCAAGTGTTGCGATGAATAACGGGCTTGTAACGGGCGGGGTTCAGGTTGAGCAGATTTATGAGCGTGAAGACGGGATAAAAACAATTTACGATCCATCACACCCTGATGCGGATGAAGAAGGGTATGTGGATTTACCGAATGTTAATATTGTAGAAGAAATGGTTGATATGATTGCCGCATCACGTGCTTATGAAGCCAACGCAACTGTGGCAGAGAACGTTAAAACAATGATGCAATCAGCTATGAACATATAAGGGGTAACGTGATATGTCAATGGAATTTTCAACGGCAATAAACGGGTTCAACACTGAATTTAATACTAATGCGATAAATGATTATAATAAGTTTTTGCAAGGTCAGGCATCTTTTGAGCTGGAAGCTCAGGCAACAGAGTTTGCTCAAGCACTTGATACAGCTGCAAAAACTGTTCCAATGAATGATAAGAATGACCCAACCGGCATGGGGAATTTTATGTCAAAAATCGGGGCGAGTTTTTCAAACGGCTTGGATTCTGTTAACAGAGCAAAAATCGAAGCAGACAGAATGCAGGAAGATATTGCGATGGGCGGTCCGACAAGTATTCATGATGCAATGATTGCCGCTGAAAAAGCAGAACTTAGCATGCAGATGGCTATACAAATCAGAAACAGAATTTTAAGCGCATATACTGAGATTAATAGCATGGGATTATAAACTTTATGGACGATTTTAAACACTATACGGTAATGCTTAATGAAGCTGTTGACGCGCTGGAGTGTCAGGACGGTAAAATCTATGTTGACTGTACTCTTGGGGGCGGCGGGCATAGTGAGTTGATTCTGAAAAGAATTTCTCCAAACGGCCGCTTGATATCATTTGATATTGATGACGAGGCGATTGCACATTCACGTGAGCGTTTGAAAGATTATCCAAATTTAACTATTGTAAAATCGTCTTATACAAATATTAAACAAGAACTGGCTAAGCTCGGTATTGAAAAGATTACGGGCGGTGTGCTTCTGGATTTGGGCGCTTCATATCATCAGTTAACAAAGGCGGAGCGCGGATTCTCGTTTTCAAAAGATGCCCCTTTGGATATGAGATTTAATATGGGTGCGGAATTCTCGGCTTATGATGTTGTTAATTCTTATAAAGAAGATGATTTGGTAAGGATTTTTTCCGAGTATGGAGAAGAAAGATTTTCTAAAAGAATTGCTAAAAAAATTGTTGAAACCCGTGCTTCAAAAAAGATAGAAACTACAGGCGAACTTGCATCTTTGATTGTGAGTGCGGTTCCAAAAATTAAAAGCAACATACATCCTGCTACCAGAGTGTTTCAGGCTATTCGCATTGAAGTAAATAATGAGTTAAAAAATGTAAATTTTGTACTGCATGATATCTTGGATTTGTTGGATGTTGGTGGTATGATTTCAGTAATAAGTTTTCATTCTTTGGAAGATAGGATAGTTAAGAGATTTTTCAAATTTGAGAGCCAAAAGTGCAGATGCAACGAGATGATTTGCAAAT
The DNA here is from genome assembly GCA_023662705.1 of Candidatus Gastranaerophilales bacterium. Taxonomy (GTDB): domain Bacteria; phylum Cyanobacteriota; class Vampirovibrionia; order Gastranaerophilales; family Gastranaerophilaceae; genus CAG-196. Next base: position 80,532 of record JAMPIM010000003.1, read on the forward strand.
GCCCGCCGCCAAAAATAGAGCTTGTTAACAAGAAACCTATTGAGGCGTCGATAGAGGAGATAAAGGAAAATCCACCGTCACGTAGTGCCAAGTTAAGAATCGCGAGGTGCATTTCCTAAAGATTTATTTGGGAGTAGGTTAGTTGGTTTACGCTTTAAAGAGTTACAATAACAATCAGCTTTACAGAAGAGAAGAAGAGAAGAATGTTTTGAGCCTTTTAATCCAAAGGTTTTCAAAAGAAGCATCAAGTCCTTATGAAAAAAAATCTTTTGTGGACAAATCTGTTCAAAATCTGGCAAATAATAGTATAATAGAAGGGTACTTTCCAAAGGAGAATGTAGTT
>JAMPIM010000040.1 GCA_023662705.1 Candidatus Gastranaerophilales bacterium
TGGTATAATACAATCAAATAAATAAAAGGAGAAGTCATGCTAGAACTATTGAAAAAGAGTGCGATGGATCAATCCAGAGCTATCCAAAATAAAGAAGTTTCAGCTGTTGAGCTTACAAAAGCTTCATTGGAAAGAATTAAATCTCTTGATGAAAAATTAGGTGCATTTAATTCTACTACAGAAGACATTGCTCTTGAAACAGCAAAAAAAGTTGATGAGAAAGTTGCAAAAGGTGAAGAATTACCTCTTCTTGCAGGTGTTCCTCTTGCCTTAAAAGATAATATGAATCTTATTGGTTCTAAAACAACAGCTTCAAGTAAAATTCTTGAAAACTTTGTTTCACCTTATAACGCAACTGTTACACAAAAATTATTGGAAAACCTTGTTCCAATCGTTGGTAAAGCTAACTTGGATGAATTTGCTATGGGTTCATCTAACGAAAACTCAGCATTCAAAAAAGTTCATAACCCTTGGAATTTGAATAAAGTTCCCGGCGGTTCATCAGGCGGTTCTGCTGCTTCTGTTGCTTCTTGTGAAGCTACTCTTGCTTTGGGTTCCGATACAGGCGGAAGTATTCGTCTTCCTGCAAGTTTCTGCGGTATTGTAGGTATGAAACCTACTTACGGTAAAGTTTCAAGATATGGTTTGATTGCTTTCGCATCTTCTCTTGACCAAATCGGCCCATTCTCAAGAACTGTTGAAGATTCGGCTGCTTTATTAGAAGTTATTTCAGGATATGATAAACACGATTCAACATCTTTAAAATTACCTGTAGAAAACTATAGAAATTCTCTAAACAACGATATTAAAGGTATGAAAATCGGTGTGGTTAAGGAACTTATTTCAGAAGGTTTATCACCTGATGTTGAAAAAGCAATGAAAGCAGCTATTGAAACATACAAATCTTTAGGCGCTGAAATTGTTGAAATTTCCCTGCCTAATCTTAAACATTCAATCGGTATTTACTATATTCTTGCAACAGCTGAATGTTCATCTAACTTAGCAAGATTTGATGGTGTAAGATACGGTCACAGAACCGAGGATGCTTCTAATCTTCTTGAAATGTACTGCAAATCAAGAGCAGAAGGTTTCGGGCCGGAAGTTAAACGTAGAATAATGCTTGGTACTTATGCTTTATCATCAGGTTACTATGATGCTTACTACAAAAAAGCTCAGCAGATGAGAAGAGTTGTAACAGAAGATTTCTTGAAGGCATTCTCACAGGTTGATGCATTGATTTCTCCAACTTGTCCTAATACAGCATTTGATTTAGGTTCAAGAACAGAAGATCCGCTTGCAATGTACTTGACTGATATTGCGACTATTTCCGCAAACTTGGCAGGTATTCCTGCAATGTCAATTCCTGCGGGATTTGATGCGGATGGTATGCCAATCGGTTTACAGATTATGTCACCTCAGTTGACAGAAGCTAAATTGTTTAATATTGCTTATAAGTTTGAACAAGAACACGATTATTACAAGCAGTTACCAAATATTTAAAAAAAAAAGAGGGTTTAGCCCTCTTTTTTTAGGCAAAAATTTTTCTTGACGGATTTTAGGTTAGTATGATTTACTCGAAAAGATTACAAGCCCATATTCCTGTCACTGTACAACAACTTGAGAAAACTTCAATCCCATATTTCGGAACATTTACAAAATATATGGTTAAGGATGGAAGAATTCCTGTTGGTAAAGTTAACTTGGTTGATACTATGACGGGCGTCAAAGTTGATTTTATTGAAAATATGAATCCCCAATTATATTCGGGATTTGGAACAATTGCTGATCAGATTGAAGTTGAGCATTGCTTAAATCGCGGTTTGTATTTTTTTGATATAAAATCTGTGGCAGGATTAAATTCACATGCGCTTCATTATCTTCGCGGGAAACGATTTGAAGACGAAAAAGTTAATGACGAAGTAAAAAGGATAATTGAATCAACACCTGTAGGTCAGAAATTTGATACTACAAAACTTGGACCGCAAAGAATGTTTATGCCTTGGGATATGATTGAAAAATATTTGGAAATTATAAAAAAGTGTCCGCTTTTAAAAAAATAATTAGTTGCTTTTACCGGCTCTATAACCGCAATATGAATAAATAAACGGCAGAGCTTTTTCTAAATGCAGGTTTTTAGCAAAAGGGAATTTTGCAAGAACAAGAACGCCCAGCATATCATCAAGGTTGGCAAGTGAATCTTTTAAGTCTAATTTTCTGTCAGGATATTTATCTTTAGGGTCACAAATAAGGTTTGAAACAGAAGCTGCTCCGTGCATACCGATTAAAAGTGCGCCTGCAATAGAAGCTATTTTTGCAGGAATATTATTCAGCTTAGGTGTTGTGTCGCAAAGTCTTATTGCTGCGCCTGTAAGCCAAGTTGGTATAGCTGCGTTTAAGAACTGGAATAAACCTTCTCTTGCTTTGGCAGAGTTTGCATCTTTATCATTTCCTATCATACCTGCTGCTACTCCGCCAAGAATAGGCGTTCCTGAAAGTATCAACATATCTGTCAGCTCATATTTTAATTTGAACGGGTTTTTAACACCTTGTTTTTTCATCATCATTGCCATTGGAACAGCAACTCCAATCAGAGAACCTGCGGCTGCTCTAAGTTTTTCTTGTGTCGAAGCTTTTCGGCTGTGACGATTTCTTCTTAGGATATAGTTGTTTGGTTGATATGTAGAAACTTCGTTCATTATGCTTTTATTATAAAACAAACGCCGAGTTTTTATACCGGCTGACTGGAATTGTAACAGAACTCTTTACATAAGAGTTTATCAATTTTATAATACTGTTAAGAGGGAGGATGAATCTTGATTATAATTGAAAAACCTTATGTGTCGGAATTTTTGATTGACAGTATTGTTAAAAACGACTGGACTGTGCTGGAAAATGAAGCTTTAGAAATTGCAGATATTGAAGAAGGTGCTTTTGAAACCATAAACACAGATGCTGCTATAGAACATTATAGTCAAGTTGAATATCCTTTAATTTATTCAAATTCGGAAAATTCTATCAACTGGGTTTTGGAGAATCTTCCTGAATCAAATTTGAGTCGTTACATTAAACTCTTTAAAGATAAAGTCGAATTTAGGAAAATGTTGAAAAATGTGTATCCCGAATTCTATTTTAAAGAAGTAAGCTATGATGACTTAGCGCAAATCCCGCTTGAGGAATTGAAATATCCTTTTGTTCTAAAACCTGCAATCGGATTCTTGAGTCTCGGTGTGCACACTGTTCATAATGATGAAGATTGGAAACACACTCTTGCTCAATTGGAACATGAAATGGAATTGGCTCAAAAATTCTATCCTGAAGCTGTTGTGAATGTTTCGAAATTTATTATAGAAGAATATATTCAAGGTGATGAGTATGCAGTGGATGCATATTATGATAAAGACGGTCATCCTGTAATCTTGAATATTTTTAAACATCCGTTCTTTGATGCAAAAGATGTAAGTGACAGGATTTATCTCATGTCTGCTGATATTATGGTTAAATATATGGCAAAATTTGCTATGTTATTAAAGGAAATCGGAGATAAGAACGACATAAGAAATTTCCCGCTTCATATTGAATTGAGGGTTACGGAAGACGAAAGAATTATTCCTATTGAAGTTAATCCTATGCGTTTTGCAGGCTGGTGTACAACAGATGTTTCCAAATATGCCTGGGGAATTAATGTTTATGAATGTTTTATGAAACAACAGGCACCTGATTGGAATGAAATTCTTTCAAAAGCATCTAAAGAAATGTTCTATTTTTCAATGGCAGAAGTTCCTTCTTCGATTGATAGAGATAAGATTAAAGGTTTTGAATATGATGAATGGCTTGCAAACTATTCTAATGTTCTGGAGGTCAGAAGAATTAATCCAAAGGTACATCCGCTCTATGCCGTAATTTTTGGTTCAACAGAAAATAATGACGAAATTAACAGGATTTTACAAATAAAAACAAAGGATTACACATTATTAAATGTGTGATAAAATACTTTTATGGAACGGTTTAAAACATTTTTTAATAAATTAAAAGAGTATGATAGAAAGAAATTAAGCTATATTATTGCACTTCTTGTTTTTGCTGGTGTAATGGGATGGGCTTTTATTTCAGCAGGGATTATTAGTAACAGTTTCAGCCGTGAACAAATCAGCGGTACTAAAGATGAACAGCGGGTTGATGCAGTCGGGGTAATTATTACCGAAACAAAAGAAGGTAATAAATACTTTGAAATTTACGGCGAAACAGGTAATTACAGTAATGACAGAAGTATAGCAACTCTTAATAATGTTGTTGGTAATTTTTATAAAGAAGGCGAAGTTGCAATGAGTTTTCAGTCTTCAAAAGGAACTTATAACGAAAAAGAGGGTTCAATTACTTTATATGAAAATACTTATATTGTTTTGAAAGATGAAACTTCTCTTGCGGCGGATAAACTTGTTTGGCTGGGCAATGACAAAGAAACTGTTGCAGAAGGTAATGTCAAAATCAGAAAAGGTAAAGAATTGCTTGCAACTTCCGAAAAATGTGTAATCGGTGCAGGTTATGATAAATTTAAAATAATTGGTAAAACTCAAACAAAACTTTTTAGTGAAAAAGGAGTATAGATGAAAAAGATATTAATAATTTCACTTTTAATATTATCAAGTTTAGCTGTTTTTGCTTCGGATTTGGTTATTGAATCAAAAACACAAACTTATTCTGATAAAGAAAAGAAGATTAAACTTGACGGCGGAGTTAAAGTTAAGATGGATAATTTGACTGTAGAAAGTCCGCGAGCTGATGTATCTGTAAGACGTAATAATAAGCTCGACACAGCAACTTTCTATGATAAACCTTACGCTTTTGAGATTAATGCCAATAAAAAAAGAGAAGTTAAGGCTAATATCTTGCAGGTATCTTTGATTAATAAGGTTGTAAGAGCAGAAGGTGATTCACAGTCTGTTATTACGGAAGGTAATACTCCGATTGTTGTTATTAACGCTGATGCACAGGAATATGATACAAAAAGTAACGTAATGGTTGCAACAGGTTCTGTTAATATGAAATACAAAGATATTGAAAGTTTTTCGGATAAAGCGGTTATTATTGCCGACCCTAAAGGCGGTTTGAAGAAAATTGATTTAATCGGCAATGCTCGTGTTAAACAGGAACAAAATACATCAGAAGGTCACCATTTTGTTTACAATCCGATTACGGAAGAAATGTCCGTAAGCGGTGCAACAAAAACAGTTGCTATTACTGATGATGGGAAAAAACTTACAATCCACTCCGATTATCAGCAATACAATAAAAAGCAGAATTCTTATATCGGAAACGGTCACGTAAAAATCTGGTTCGATGATTATTATGCACAAGGTCCTAAGGTTTCTGTATTCCCGGATAAAGAGACAGGCAAGCCAAACGAAGTTTATTTTGTTGGACGTTCAAAAATTGTTCAACAAGACAAAGATATTATTGCTGATAAAATTCGTATGACTATGGATCCTAAGGATTTTCAGGCAGAAGGAAATGTAAGAACAATTATTCATAATATTGATACAAAAGACAGTGAGGATTTATAATGTCTGAGAAGATTGATAAGGCAATGGAGCTCTTCAAAGAGCGGAAATATAAAGAATGTATTGATGTTTTCAGCACCGTTCTTGAAAACGAGCCTGATAATGCTGATGTTTACAATAATATGGGTGTTGCGTATTCTTGTCTTGGTGAATATGAAAAAGCTGTTAATTATTTAAACAAATCTCTTGAGCTTGACCCTGAACTTGCTCAGGCTTATATAAATCTTTCTGATTTGTATTATAAAGCAGGTGATATTGCTTCTGCTGTCGGTGTTTTACAGCGCGGAAGCTATGAATTAAGAGATAATTTAACAATTGCGCATTTGCTTGCAAGAGTTTATATTGATGACCAGAGATGGGATGATGCGATTGATGAGTTGGATAGAGTTCTCGATGGTGAACCTGAAAACTATGATGCTTATTATGATTTGGGTCATGTTTATTTCGAGCTTGGAGATTACGAAGGCGCGATTTCTAATTTTGAAACAGTTACTCAATACAGAGAAGACAGTGAATTGTTATTCTACTCTCTAGCTCAGGCTTATGAAGCTAATAACGAGATTGACAAGGCGATTTCTAACTATTTAAAGGCAATTGCTGTTAATGATAAGTTTACTCTTGCGTACAAAAAAGTTGCAATTTTGTTTATGGCAAGAAATGATTTTGAAGATGCGCTTGAATATTTTGAAGAATATGCGAATTTTGATATTCCTGATGAAGAAAAAGAATCTGTCGGGAAGTTGGTTGAAAGAATTAAGGCGAAGATTTAGTTTTTTGCTCTTTGTAGAGTAATAAAGCTTTGTTTTTGAAGTATTTTATATCAGGCTCAATTCGATTAATTTTTTGCAAAATTTCTTCTAATTCCTTCAATTTGTCTATAGAAGACTCAACATCTTCTATAGAATGGTAGCTTGCAAAATCTCTTTGCTGGATTAAATTTTTAAGTCGTTCTATTGTGTTAATTTTTATGCTCAGTTTGTCACCGTATACGGTGATTTATTAGTTTAGTTTAACACTATCATATAATTAATGCAAGAAGAAAAATCTAAGATATTATCTAAAATTGTTGGTGAATTAATACTCGATGCTAGAAAAAGTGCCGGTATTACTTTTACGGACTTTTGTTATGGTAATGATATAAAAAAGGGAACATACGAGAGGGTTATAAAGGGGAAAACGCAAGTATCTTTATATAATGTTTCCAAAATGATAAAAGCATTAGGTTGGAATTTCCAAAAATTTGGAGAGGAGTTGGATAAACAGTTGCCAAAAGAATTTTGGGAATATGAAGACTAATTATTTTTGTTTTCAGTCATTTTTATTAATTGCCATATTGGTTGTTTAAATTCGTATCTAATTGCGAAGTCAATGTATTCGTTTTTATTTGGGTAGATTTCCATGTACTTTATGATGTCTTCTAGAATTTCTGCATGAACTTTAGCTCTCAGGCAGTACGTGTGTGCTTCTTCCAGACCTTTATTGAATATTGATTTTACTAAGTGCATGGAAATCCTCTTTTTTAATATTAATATTTTTTTTCTAAATATATATATTCAATAATTAGATATTAATCTACTGGAAGTATTATTGTCAAGATGGCACTATATTATTATGCGTGATGAAACTAAAATAAAGCAATTTGGAAGAAATTTGTGCGCTGAAAGAAACCGCATAGGCTTATCTCAGGAAGGATTGGGTAGTTTAGTTGGTTTAGAAGGCAGTTATATTAGTTTAATTGAGCGCGGAGAAGTAAATCCAACCCTCACAACAATTATCCCGATATTAGAAGCTTTAAAACTTCCTTTTGAAACATTATATAAAACAAATATCTAAGGCGTTATATACTTCGCCCCTTGTGGGTGAATCATATAACGCGTAATACTATTCTTTAAAATTTACCCCCTTTTGATTTACCCCTGTTTGTTTTATAATCTTCATGCGTTGAAAAGAAAGGAAAGAGACCAATGAAAAAATCAATCAAAGATTTAGGTGACATTAAGGGTAAAACAGCTCTTGTGAGAGTTGATATTAACGTACCTCTTGATGAAAACAAAAATGTTACAGACGATACTCGTATTCAAGCTATCGTTCCTACCGTTAATTTCTTAAAAGAAAAAGGTGCTAAAATCGTTCTTATGGCTCACTTAGGCAGACCAAAAGGCGAAAAGAACCCTGAATTCACACTTGAACCTGTTGCTAAATACATGGCTAAAGTTTTTGGTGAAGAAATCGTATTTATTCCATCAGTTGAAGAAGCAGCTCCTTATGTAGCTAAGCTTGCTGACGGTCAAATCGCTTTATTGGAAAACATTCGTTACTACAAAGCTGAAGAAGCTAAAGATGACGATATGACATTTGCTGAAGAATTAGCAAAATTAGGTGATTTCTATGTTAACGACGCTTTTGGCGCAGCTCACAGAAACCACACTTCAACTGCTAAATTGGCTAAAATCCTTAAACCTGCTGTTTCAGGTTTGTTGATGGAAAAAGAAATCAGATGTTTATCACAAGCTCTTGATAATCCTGTAAGACCTTTCACTGCTGTTGTTGGCGGTGCTAAAGTTTCTTCTAAAATTGGTGTTTTAGAAAACTTGTTAGACAAAGTTGACAATATGATTATCGGCGGCGGTATGGCTTATACATTCGTTAAAGCTAACGGGGGTAAAATCGGTAACTCAATTTGCGAAGATGACCAAATCGAAGTTGCTAAAGCTATTGAAGCTAAAGCAAAAGAAAAAGGCGTTAAACTTGTTATGGCAACAGATGTATTGGTTGCTGATGATTTCTCAGGAAACGGTACTAACAAATTTGTTAAAATCAATGAAATTCCTGACGGATTTGAAGGTGTTGACGCAGGTTTAGAATCAAGAGTTGCGTTTGCAGAAGTTCTTAAATCTTCTAAAACAATCTTGATGAATGGTCCTGTTGGTGCATTTGAAAACCCTAAATTTGCAGAAGGTACAAAAGCTGTTCTTGAAGCTATTGTTGAAGCAACTAAGAACGGTGCTGTTTCTGTTATCGGCGGCGGGGACTCAGTTTCTGCGGCTAAGAAATTCTGTAAAGCTGAGGACTTCACTCACGTTTCAACAGGCGGCGGTGCTTCTCTTGAATTTATTGAAGGTAAAGTACTTCCGGGTGTTGCAGCATTAGATGACAAGTAAGAAATGCTCAAAAAAAGAGGATGACCAAAAGGTCATCCTCTTTTTTTTATTAGTTTTTATCCGATAAACATTTTTGTGTATTCAGAACCGTCAACATATTTACCCTGATCAGGTAAAACCATTCCTAATCCGACTCCTTGTCGACCTTGTGATACACCATCAACAGGTGCGTATGCTTGTGTTGCTGCGGCTGTTAATCCGTAAGGGTTGCCTCCGCCGACTGCCCCGACTTTAGGACCGACGGTAAGTCCACCTAATTTTCCAATATTTGAGCCTTGTCCGTATTCGCCATAAGGATATTTTTGTTCAAGACCCGGCACGATTCCTGGTAAAGCCATAGTTATGTCCTTTTTTTACCTATTATACATATTAATAAAGTATTCAAATTAGAAAAAATTGCTATGTTAATAAAAATTGTTACAAAAGTTTAAAGAAAAACTTGCGTTAGCATATTAGTCATGTTACGATTGCTTTGTCAGACTGCTAAAAAACGCTTTTATTGAGCAAAAATTAATTTAGTAAGTGACGAGTACTAGGAAACCGTATGCAGGCTTTGACTTAGCATAAAGGTCCACAAGGAAAAGGATGTAAAAATGAATACAGATCCAATAGCAGATATGCTAACAAGAATCAGAAACGCTAATGCTGTTTCTCACCCATCAGTAGAAATGCCATCTTCTAAGCTAAAAGTAGCTTTGGCTAAATTGCTTAAATCAGAAGGTTTTATCACTGATTATTCAGAAAAAGCTGAAGGAAATTTCAAAACTCTTTCAATCGAGCTTAAGTATGATGAACAACACAAACCTGTTATTACAAGCTTAAAAAGAGTTTCTAAACCAGGTTTGAGAAGCTACTGCAAAGCTAAAAACTTGCCGCAAGTATTGGGCGGTTTAGGTGTTGCAGTTGTTTCAACAAGCAAAGGTCTTTTAACTGACCGTAAGGCTAGAAAAGAAAACCTTGGCGGCGAAGTTCTTTGCTACATTTACTAGAAAATACTATTGCGGGTGCAATTGACAGAAAAGCCCGCACAATTTAAAAGGAGAAAATTATGTCACGTATTGGTAAAAAACCTATCGAAATTCCTTCAGGCGTTGAAGTTAAAATCGAAGGTAATGTTATTACAGTAAAAGGACCTAAAGGTACTGAATCAGTTGAATTCAGAAACGAAGTTAAAGTTTCTGTTGCAGATAATCATATCTTAGTTGAACCAAATTCTGATGATAGAAAAACAGGTGCTTTGCACGGTTTATTCAGAACTCTTATCGCTAACGCAGTAAAAGGTGTTCACGAAGGATTTGAAAAGAAATTAGAAATCGTTGGTGTTGGTTACCGTGCTAACATGGAAGGTTCTAATTTGAACATGGCTTTAGGTTATTCACACCCTGTTTTAGTTGTTCCTCCGGCAGGTATCACTATTAGTGTTGAAGCTAACACTAAGATTTCTGTAAAAGGTACTAACAAACAAACAGTTGGTGACGTTGCTGCATTCATCAGAGGAAAAAGACCTCCTGAAGTTTACAAAGGAAAAGGTGTTAAGTACGAAGGTGAATACATCAGACGTAAAGCTGGTAAAGCTGGTAAAAAATAACGTCGTTCGGAGTGAAGCCGGAATTCGGCGGCGGGAGCCGGCGAACTGGAGGCGGAACTTTACGTCACTGCCGTTGCGGAACGTAGCGTGAGCGAAGTGGAGCGAAGCAATCTTTGATTGCACAGGCAGTAATTAACGGTAAATTACATGTGAAGGGTTAACGCCCGTTAAAGCAGTAAGAAAGGTAAAAAAATGATTAAACAAGAAATTAGAAAACCAAAAGTTCAAAAAAGACACCAATCAATCAGAGTTAAGTTGTCAGGTACAACTGAATTCCCTAGATTGGCAGTTTATAGAAGTACAAAACACATCTATGCTCAACTTATTGATGATGAAAAACATGTAACAGTATGTTCAGCATCTTCAGTTGATAAAGACCTTAAAGAAAAACTTGCTCACGGTGGCAACATCGAAGCAGCTAAGGTTGTTGGCGAAGCTATCGCTAAGAAAGCTCTTGCTAAAGGTGTTGAATGTGTTGTATTCGACAGAGGCGGTTTCTTATACCACGGTAGAGTTGCAGCATTAGCTGATGCAGCTAGAGAAGCTGGTTTGATGTTCTAGGGGTAAATATATTTCTATTAATGAAATATTAACTCCAAGTACAATGTAGTTCTTAGTTTGAACTCAATTTCAAAAGTAAGGTGGGCAAAGCATAAGCGAGCCCGCTTTTTTTTGCTATGTACCAAAAATTATTTTTCAAATTTCAAAATCTAATAATTCGCTTATTGTCAAATTGAAAGCTTCTGCAAGTCTAAGTAATGTTAAGAATTTTGGCTCTACTAGCCCTTTTTCAATGCGTGAAACAGTAGAAGGCTCTAAACCATTTTTATAACATAAATTCTCCAATGTGATTTTATGTTTCGTTCTAAGGTATCTTATATGTTTGCCTAAGCGATTTAATCTTTCATCTCTTTCTTGCATACATGCAATTTTAATGTTATAATTGCTGTAAATTTTTGCATGCGTGCAAATTAAAAAAGAAAGGAGCTTTATATGGCGTTGGAAGTATTTAATTTTAAGAAAAAAAGAACATTAGGAGGTGCATTTGTTATAACGCTGATGTATTTTGTTATCGCAATCTTGCTGGCTGGAATTGCTGCTGGTATTTCACAATTATTAGCGCCGTCAGCCGATGCTCAAGAAGCATTTGCTATTGGTCAAAAAGTGGGCGGCTATGTAGCTCTTATTTACTGTTCTGTTTTAGCTGTGCTATATCTTGTTAAAAAAATACAATATCAAAACTTTCTAGCAATTTTTGTTTGTCTGTTGACAGTATTAGGAGCACTATTGGCAGCTGCATTAGGAGCATTTTTACCTTTGATGTTTTTAGCTATGTTTGAGGACAAGTCTGTTAATTAACATTGGTTCTAAAGAAGGTATGCTGATTGCAGCGTACCTTCTTTAACAAATGTAACGTCATTGCTTGCTTTGAAAGCATGTTTATACTACGATTATGGTGGTTACATTAGTCGATAGGCTTGCCCTAGTCCTTTTACGGATGGATTAATTTAACCCGTAGTAAAACAAGTTAAAACAAAAGGAGACACAAGATGTCAGTAGCATCACTTATTGAACTTTTAGAAGCAGGCGTTCACTTCGGACACCAAACACAACACTGGAACCCAAAAATGAAACAATACATTTACGGGGCTAGAAATGGTATCTATATTCTTGATTTGAGAAAAACTACAGAATTATTAGACGCTGCTTATGAAGCTGTTAGAGAATACGCTGCAAAAGGACGTAATGTTCTTTTCGTTGGTACTAAAAAACAAGCTGCAGAAGTTGTAGCAGAAGAAGCTAACAGATCAGGCGCTTATTATATCAACAGAAGATGGTTAGGCGGTATGTTAACTAACTTTGAAACTATCAGAGGAAGAGTTAACAAATTAAGAGAGCTTGAAGAATTCATTTCTTCAGGTCACGCTGAAAAATTACCTAAAAAAGAACAAGCTCAACTTAACAGACAACTTTCTAAGTTAAGCAAAACTTTAGGCGGTATTAAAGAAATGCGCGGTTTACCTGATATTATCTTCGTTGTAGACCAAGCTAAAGAAGATATCGCTATTGCTGAAGCTAACAAATTAAATATCCCTGTTATTTGTTTAGCTGATACAAACGCTAATCCAGACGGAATCAACTTCGTTATCCCTGGTAACGATGATGCTATCCGTTCAATCAAATTAATCACTTCAAAACTTGCTGATGCTGTTCTTGAAGGTAAAACTTTAAGAGAAAACAATGCAACAAAAGGCAAAGTAGAATCAGTTACTGCTGCTGATGCAGGCGTTGAAGTTGCTTCTGTATAGGAAATTAATATGTAAGGGGCAATTTTGTCCCTTACTTTAAATAAGGAGAATTATAAATGAATATTACAGCTACAATGGTAAAAGAACTTCGTGATAAAACCGGCGCTGGTATGATGGATGCTAAAAAAGCTTTAGTTGAAGTTGACGGCGATATGGAAAAAGCTATGGAAGTTCTTCGTCAAAAAGGTATTGCTTCTGCTGATAAGAAAATGGGCAGAATCGCTGCAGAAGGCAGAATCGGTTCTTTCGTTTCTGAATCTTGCGGTGCTATGATTGAAGTTAACTGTGAAACAGACTTCGTTGCTAAGAACGAAGAATTCATTGAATTAACAAACGGTCTTGCTCAAATGGTTGCAGAAACTAATCCTGCTGATGTAGAAGCTCTTCTTGCTTCAATTTGCCCAAAATGCGGTAAAGCAATTGAAGATGTTCTAAAAGAAAAAATCGCTTCAATCGGTGAAAAAATCACTGTTAGAAGATTTGTTAGATACGAAGGCAACGCTGCTACTTATATCCACAATGGTAAAATCGGTGTTCTTCTTTCTACAGACAAAGCTGATGAAGCTCTTGCAAAAGATGTTTGCTTGCACATTGCTTCTTCTGCTCCTGAATTCGTTTCAAGAAAAGATATTCCAGCTTCTGTAATCGAAGAAGAAACAAGAATCGAAATGGGTAAAGAAGACCTTGCTAACAAACCTGAACAAATCAGAGCTAAAATCGTTGAAGGCCGTGTTAACAAATTAATGGCTCAAAAATGTTTAGTAGAACAACCATTCGTTAAGAACCCTGATCAAACAATTGAACAACTTATCTCAGGTAAATTCTCAATTGTTAAATTTGACAGATATGTTCTTGGTGAAGGTCTTGAAAAGAAAAACGAAAACTTCGCTGATGAAGTAATGAGTCAGCTTGGTAAATAGTTTTTTATACAAATAATTTTGCAATGCGGTTAGGATTTTTATCCAGCCGCATTGTTTTTATAATAAAAAAGGAAGGATATTATATGTTAAAAATTTCACCTATAGTTAGAAATGCGGCTCTTGCAAGCACAATGGCGCTTGCAGCTATGGGAACGGTTTCTTGTTCAAAATCTGATTCAAATTCCAATGAATCACCTCAAATGACAGTGTTGAAATCTAATAAGCCAATGGATTTTTCAAAACCAAATTTACCGATGGTGGAGCAAAGTGGCGGGATATATTGTCATAAAATTTCTTATCGTAATGTTGATGGAGATGTGGTTGAAATAGAAACACGCGATCAAAATAAGACGTCTTTATACAATGCAATCAAGAAATATTCAACGAATGAAAATCCAAATATTGATGATGTAGAAGCTTTTTATTGTGAAGTTGAAAAACAGAATGCTGCTCGCGGCGGTTATTATGATAGGAGTGCTCGTAACACACTATTGTTAAAAAATCTATATGATATCTTCACTAAACCTGATAGTGAAGGTGGTAAAACCATTACAGTAAAAGAATATACTCATATGATGGATGCATGGTCATCATTATAATAAATTTATGATATAATTATACTAAATAAAGCAGCCGGATAATCGCGCCCTTTGCGGGTGAGGAAAGTCCGTGCATCCAAGGACAGACCGCCGGAGAAACTCCGGGCAGCGTGAGCTGGCGGATAGGACCACAGGAAATATACTGCCGATGGATTTTTAATCACAGGCGATGGTGCAACGGTGAGTTAAGAGCTTCACCAGCGATACTGGAAGGTATCGGCTAGGCAACCCCCGGTCGGATGCAAGATTGAATTGAGCGCTTGAGGTGTCCGCCGATGCTCAGAAAAATCGCTAGAGACTAGGAGCAATCTTAGTACCAGATAGATGATTATCAGGGAGTAATCCTGTACAGAACACGGCTTATGGGCTGCTTTATTTTTTATATGAGTTTATTTAAGTCCAACACAGTTTTTAACTTAAGTGCATAAATATTGGATTTTCCTAATAGTGCAAGTTTTACCGCATCTTTTTCTGTTGTAATTATATTACCTTCAATGTTTTCAATATCTTCTGGTGTATATTGATGATGATCGTCAAAGGTCAATGTTTCTTTTATTTTGTAATCAGGTTCTAAGAATTTATAGAATTGATCAGGTTGCCCGATAGCAGATAGGGCTGTTATTTCAGCTCCTTTTTCAAGGTGTTCTCCTGAGATAATATTATATGCATAATCGGGCTCAATTTTACAAATAAGGGTTTCAACTCCTTGTTTCTTTTGCATAATTCTGGCAAGTTTTTCTGCTTTTGTGTGGTCTGTATTTTT
>JAMPIM010000041.1 GCA_023662705.1 Candidatus Gastranaerophilales bacterium
AAGGCAATTTAATCTTAGCTAAAAACTTTATAAATATAAGGTTAGATATAGGTTACATTTTTAAGGTTAATTGGAAAGGCAGGTTATTATGTCAGGTCAATATGCTATTGATTCTATCGGGATGAATCCGTATTTTATGGGTGCTTATAATTTCCCGAATGCAAATTATATGACAACTCAGCAAACAACCCCAACAACAGCAGTTTCTGATACTACAGCAACAGAAACCGCACCTGCTGTAATACAGAAAAAAGAAGAAGAGAAAAAAGATAATTCAACCGCTAAATTAATTGTAGGTACCGCATTAGTTCTCGGAGCTGCTTATTTATGCAAAAAAGCACACGGCATTGGAGAAGGCGCAACTGCAATGGAAAAAATAAAGGACGGTTTTAGCCAATGGGGTAAAAAGCTGACAGGTAAAGCTAAAGACTTAAAAGATAAAGTTATTAAGCCTGAAAAATTTAGCGTAACCCAAGTCGGCGACCAAACTGTTTGTACAATCCCGGGTAAGAAAAATGTTATAAAAGGAGCAACTACAGATATTGCCGCTCAAGCAGAAAAATTAGGAGTTTCCACTGAAATAGCCGAACTTGCAAGCAAAGAATCAAATATCCTTTCATATACGATTAAAGATGCAGGAAATACAATTACTGTTCGCGGAGGAAACATTGTAGGATTTAAAAACTCAGCAGGCGAAGCAATTGATATCAAAAAATTAACCGCTCCAATGACAGAAAGCGATATCACTTACAGCAAATCAATAAAAGAATTAATGGAAAAAGTCGGCAAACGTGACACAACTGTATTGAGCCAGCTTGAAAATGTCTACTACACTCAAACAGCTAACGGCACAACCCGCAGATTTGTTGCCAATGCAACAGATCCGAACAAAAACGGATTACGCGGTGTAATAACCAACCGATTTGAAGTAGGTTCCGATACCGTTAAACAATACAGACAACATAACGAACCCGTAAGCAAAGCGCTTGATGCACTAAAAGAAGGCAAGACCGACGGACTTAAAATTGCAGAAGCACAATGCGATGTTGCAGGAATCGGTAAATTCAAAATTGAGAACGGTGAAATTGCAGGCATAACAGTAGGCGATACTTATTACAAAAAAGGTTCTGAAAGATTTGATGCTCTGTTATTCGACCATAAAGAAGCGTTTGAAAACGTACTCAAAAACAAAGAACAATATACCGATATAGTTTATCACATGGCTTAAATATCAACCAAACGAGGGGAAATACCCTCTCGCGACCGAGAGGGCGGCTCTTCTGAGCCGCCCTCTTTTTATAGTAGTCCTCGACTGACTTTACTTCAAATGGGTGCACTTTGGTTGGAATTTAGAATTCAACTTTTGGAGCAGCTTTCTCTGCCTCGCTGATTTCAAAATATTCTCGTTGTTTTATTCCTGTCAGTCCTGCTACCAGAGAAGTCGGAAAGGTTCTTATCAAAGCATTTATTGATTTAACGCTTTCATTGTAATCTCGTCTTGCAACAGTCAAACGGTTTTCTGTTCCCGCAAGTTCATCCTGAAGCCCGATAAACGATTTATCTGCTTTTAAATTCGGATAGTTTTCTACTACAACCAGCAGTCTTCCCAGTGCACTATTTAATTCATTCGCACTGTTTTGAACAGCTTTAACATCATTCGCACCCATAGCACCCGAAAGTTTAGCGCGAGCTTCCGCAATATTGGTAAAAATCTCGTTTTCATGAGCAGCATAACCCTTAACAGTATTAACCAGATTCGGTATCAAATCATTTCTGCGCTTAAGCTGATTTTCCACCTGCGCCCAATTTGCAGAAACACCCTCGTCCATAACCTGTAATCGATTATACGTTCCGATAAAAAAGCTCGCGATTCCGATTATTATCAGAACAACTATTGCTAAAATTACAAATCCAAATTGTTTCATTATTCCTCCTTATATTTTCCCTACCATCTGCGTGAAGCTCCGCCTCCGCCAAAACCTCCTCCGCCGCCGAAGCCTCCGAAATATGTGCCTCCGCCGCGGCCGCCATAGAATCCGCCAAATAAAAACCATAGTAAAAGCATTAAAAATATATAGCTCATATCAGGTTGTGGTGAAACAGATTTTTCAGCTCCGATTTTCACACCATAAGAGTCTGCAATATCAACCGCTAAAGCTGATGTACCCTCAAAAATTCCCCTCTCATAATCTCCGATTCTGAAATACGGTATCATATAATCATCAAGAATTCGTCCTGCATGAGCATCCGTTACAGCACCTTCTAAACCATAGCCGATTTCTATACGTGCTTCTCGTTCATTAGGAACAACAAGAATAACTGCACCGTTATTAAGTTTTTTATCTCCAATCTTATAATCCCTTCCAATATTTAATGAAACTTCATCAATCGGACGGTTATTTAGAGTTTTTAGAGTCACGACTGCAACATCAGCTTTTGTTTTCTGCTGCAAATCATATAAAAAAGAATTCATTACAGATTCCGTATGCGGTGATAATATGCCCGCTTCATCTGCTATAAATCCGTTAAAATCTAATGCCAATCCCGAAAGCACTGTAAAAAAGTATATTATTGAAAGCAAAAAACTCCTGAACATAGTTTGCATTATGTTCAAGTTTATTAATTAAGTAAATTACATAATCGGCTAAATAATAGCCCCGCCTATTAAATGTCCGTCGTTAATATCATACAGAACGCATGCCTGACCTTTTGTAATCGCAGACACGGGCTCATCAAACACTATTTTTGCACCATTAATTTTTGCCTTAACAGCCTGCATATTGTATCTGATTTTAACAAGTGCGTCAAATTCTCCCGACCAGCTAACGCCATTAAGCACCAGTTCGCGCGTGAATAAATCATCTTTTCCGCCGACATAAACCGTATTTGTTTGAGGTTCAATCTCAATTACATACAAAGGATAAGGCGCCGCAATACCGATTCCTTTTCTTTGTCCGATTGTATATTGCCAGAAACCGTCGTGATGACCGAGAATTTTTCCCGTAGATTTTTCGACAAAATTACCTTTTTTCGCACCAAAAGCATTATTCAAATATTTTTTTGTAGTCATTGGAGCTTTAATAAAACAAATATCCTGACTCTCTTTTGATGATTTTGGCGGTAAATCATATTTTTCAGCTAAAGCACGAACTTCGTCTTTTTTATATTTTGATAACGGAAATAATGTCCTCTCTAACTTATCCCCATCAAGCATAAACAAGAAATATAACTGGTCTTTGTGTTCATCAGATGCAGGATAAAGCTTTCCGTCCTTTATATTTGCATAATGTCCTGTTGCAATATAATCCGCACCTAGAACATTCACTGCATAATCAAATAAACATCCCCATTTAATATATTTGTTACACATTATACAAGGATTTGGAGTTTGGGCATTAGCATAAGATTCTTCAAAATACTTAATAACTTTTTCGCCAAATTCTTTTGAAGCATCATAAACATAATGCTCAATACCGAGTTTATCAGCAACATTTTTAGCATTCTTAACTACGGTATCAAAGTCTTCCGAGCAGGTCATTTTGCCTGTTAAACCAACAACCTCGTAACCTTCTTCAAGCAAAAGCTTAGCGGTAACAGCACTGTCAACACCGCCTGATAATGCTACAGCGACCTTCTTACTCATCTAAAAGAACCTTTTCTCCGTAAGCTGTTAATCTGTATTCGCTTGCACCGATTAACCCCGTTAAATCAGGAAGACATTCAATATAATCTCTGTTAATAGCTTCCTGTAATACAGCATGGTCAATAATAACAGCTATATTCTGCATCAATTTTGCATTTAATTGTTTAAGAGTAAATCTTGGTTTTTGCTCATACTGCGTAAAATAATAAGCAGTCAAAAGCAAGTAGTCAATTTTTCTTTCAATTTTTCTTGCACTGATATAGTTCAAGAAAGCATTATCTTTTTTGATAGAAGGGCTTGTTTTAAAAGTCAACTCTGTTTGAGGATTATTCATAGAGTTTTCTAAAATGTTATCAAACACCCCTCCTTGAGAAGCTCTATCAGCAACTGTTTCGCCGCCTGTAGGAGCATAAAAAATATCCAAATCATTCTTAGAAGGAGCAGGAACTTCTTCTTTAACAACAGGTTTTGGAGCTTCTTCAATCACAGGATTCGGTATCTCACGTTTGCGTGCCAGCTGAGCTTCAATATTTTTCTTAGTAATTTCTTCTTCAGCTCTAATTTGAGTATTTACGATATTTTTACACTCTTTAGCCTTACGTGTACGTGCATACTCACCTGCTTGTTTAACCCACAGTTCAAACTGCTCAACAACAAGCTCTCTGTCTGTTGTAGATAAATCAAGCTGATATTTACCTTTTTTAATTCTGAATGAATAAGTTGCCATAAGTCCCTAATCTTGATTTAATAACTCTTCTCTCCATTTATTAAGCTGTTCTTCCACGAATTCTAAATCATCGGATTTTAATTCAATTTCGATATCACCTTTTTTCATTTTGAAAACGTATTCGTGCATAAATCCTCCTTAATAAAAAGAGTCTACCATGAAAGAAAGTAAATATACAAGTATGTTAAGTTTCTAAATATTTTTTGCCGACTAATTCATCAGGTAAGAACTGCTGATAAACATCAGGTGCGTCATGCGAATAAATATAACCTTCACCAAATCCGTATTTTTTAGCATCTTTGTAATGACAATCTCTCAAGTGCATAGGAGGTGCAAAATCATTACCTGCTTCAATATCAGCTAAAGCCATATCAATCGCCATACATACTTTATTTGATTTAGGAGCGCGCGCAACATAAGCAACGGCATTTGCCAGCGGAATCCTGCCTTCTGGAAGCCCTATGATTTCAACCGCACGATACGCATCGATTGCAATTCGCATAGCAGCAGGATCAGCAAGCCCTACATCTTCCGCTGCACAGACAATTAATCTTCTTGCAATAAATCTCGGGTCTTCTCCGGCTTCAATCATCTTAGCAAGATAATAAATTGCAGCATCCGCATCAGAACCGCGCAAACTCTTTTGAAAAGCAGAAGCACAATCATAATGCTCTTGTATTGAATATCTCGTATTTCTTTTTTGTGTAATACTTTCCAAAATTTCAACAGACAAAAGCCTAGTATCATTAGAGAAATTACTGGCAAAATAAGAATTTTCTACCATATTTAATGCGGTTCTCGCATCTCCTCTGGCATTATTGACAATAAACTTAACAACATCTTCTTCATACTGAACAGGCTGATAATTCTTTTCCAGATACTGAAATCCGCGATTAACAATTTTTGCCATACTGACATCATTAATAGGATTAAGCCTTATAACCTGAACTCTTGATATAAGTGCAGGAACAACCTGAAACGAAGGATTTTCGGTAGTTGAACCAATTAAAAACAAAGTACCGTTTTCCAGATGCGGAAGCAGGGCATCCTGCTGTGTTTTGGAATAACGATGAATTTCATCTATGAAAAGAATTGTTTTTTGTCCTGCTCTTAAAGCTTCACGAGCTTTTTCAACAGTATCTTTAATATCTTTTACACCTGACGAAACAGCTGAAAGTTCAATAAACTGCGCCTCAACCTTTGTTGCAATTAATCTTGCAAGAGTAGTTTTTCCACAACCCGGAGTACCCCATAAAATCAGGGAAAATAATCTCTGGGTTTTCAAAAGATTTAAAAGCGGAGAATTTGGCGCAACAACATTAGACTGACCGAGAAAATCATCCAGTGTTTTTGGACGCATAAGCTCGGCAAGCGGTTTTTGTTTATTTACTTCTTCCAGTTGCGAAAATAAATCCATAACAAAATAATATCACAATTAGTGATTATAGTCTCTTAATTCGGGACGAGAATTGTCATAATCACCGAAAAGAGTATTCTTTTTGTTACGTTTAAAGTCAATAGAATCAATAACTTCCGTATCAGTCACAGGTTCTTTTTTGAAAACAGCATTCTTTACATTACTTGCACCGTTCTGAACCTTGTTTTTAATCTCGTTAAAACCCGAACCATACACAGGAGTTGCCTTAACTTCCAACTTAGCCTGCTCTTGTTTAAGTTTTTTCTCTTCGCGTGATTGTTTGATTTGAGCTTTTTTATCTTCTATTTTAACTTTTGTATCTTCCTTAAAAGCTTCATAATCAGCTTTTCTTTGTGCGTAAACTTTATCATATTCTTTACCTAAATGTCTGTATTTTTTAGTAAAGACATTGTCAATATTTCCCATATCGTAATATATTTGTTTAGATTCTTTCGCGTAAACAGTCTCAGGCAAAACATTCTTCTGAACATTTTCTGCGATTTGAGGGCAAACATATCTTGAATAATCTTTAATCTTACTCAACTGTTCTGTTTGCGGAGATGTACCGCGTGTAATAATTCTGTTTTCGCAAACACTTATCGTTTTATAATAAGTATCTGACCAAAGTTTTTGATTATTATTGGTATCCACAAGAACCGCATAAGTAGAAACTTTATATGCTGGGTCTACAACAGAAGCACCGGGAATATTCAAAAAATCCCAAGGAGTTCTTCTTAGAATATAGTTTTCTGCATCTATATATGATGTCATTAAAAGCACATATCGTGAATTTGTTTTATTTGCGAGTTTTTTTAATGCAACATAATCAACATTATAAGAAGTTTTAAAACGGGAAGTCATATTTTTTGCAGTCAGCATGCTTGAAGAATCGTTTTTCAAAAGATTCCTTGTTTCGCTGACAGTAGGCGCTTTAATATAATCGGTATTGTTCAAAATTGATACAACTTCATCCGCAAAAAACTCAGCAGAAGCATTATAAATATATGAATCTATTGCTGCATTTTCTGTCACAATGTTATCAGGAACAACCAATACCTTATAGTCTTCCGCAAAAACTTTAGGCGCAAAACAAATAACTATCCCAACTACTAATAATTTTAATAAATCTCTCACATTAGGATTATAGCATAAATGCATGTTGTTATGCAATTTTATTTTTGATATTATAAATGGAAATATTAGAGGGAAAAAATATACATGAACACAGCCGAATATTTAGTTAAAAAACTTGAAGAACTCGGAGTTAACGACTTTTTCGGACTACCGGGAGATTATAATTTTAATATACTTTATGCAGTAGAAAACAATCCGAACACAAACTGGATTGGCTGCACAAACGAACTTAATGCAGGATATGCAGCAGACGGTTACGCACGTCAGCGCGGTTACGGTGCAATCGTCACAACTTACGGAGTCGGGGAATTAAGTGCAATGAACGCAATTGCAGGAAGTTTCGCCGAAAACATTCCCGTAATTACTATAGTGGGAGCTCCTTCAACAAAATGTTTGGATGAAAAAACACTTGTTCACCACAATTTTTGGAATATCAATACAAGAGCATTTGAAACAGCGCACAAATCAATTGTTGAAACAACAGCTTTCTTAAACAGAGATAATGCAAAAATTGAAATCGACAGAGTTTTGAAAGTTTTTGTTAAAGAAAAACGCCCTGTCTATATTGCAATCCCTATTGACATTGCAAAAATGGAAATTTCTGACCGTGATACAGATTATGAATGGATAAGCGACAAAAATACTCTTGAAACAGTTGTTGCAAAAATTGCCAGAAAGATTAAAAACTCAGTGAATCCTGTTATCCTGGGAGATACTCTTGTAAAAAGATACGACGCAAGATTAGAATACAAAGAATTTGTTGAAAAATCAGGAATTCCTGCAACGAATTTCCTTATGGGAACAGGACTGTTAAACAACGACTGTCCAAATTATCTCGGAACATATTACGGCAAATATAGAAACAAAAAAGCACAAGAAAGATTGGAAAACACTGATTGTTTAATCGCAGTAGGCGCAATCTACAGTGACTTAAATTCCTTCGGATTCAACCTTCCTTATAAAATAAATTCCCATATCGCAATTTACGGAACATACACATATATTGAAGGCGAACGCTATGATAATATTAAAATGTCCGATGTACTTGAAGGTTTAAGTGAAGCAATTGAAACAAAAAATTTTCATATAGAAAAAACTGATATTGGATATGATAAGCCTCAAATTAAAGCGGGCGAATTAACATCAGAATATATTTACCCCCGTTTGCAGGAATTTATAAAAGAAAACGATATTGTTATTGCAGAAACAGGAATTTCAACAAACGGTGTAGCGCAAATAAAATTTCCTAATAATACAGAATTACACACCCAAACGCTTTGGGGCTCTATCGGATGGGCAACTCCTGCCGCATTCGGAGCTTGCATTGCAAACCCGAATACAAGAGTAATTCTTATTACAGGAGAAGGTTCACATCAACTAACTGCAATGGAAGTAGGAAATATGCTGAGACACGGTGTAAAACCTGTAATTATTGTACTTAATAACAAAGGTTATACAATTGAACGCTTGCTTTCAGATAACCCAAAAGACAAATTCAATGATATTATGCAGATGAATTATTCTAAATTTGCACGTGTATTTGAAGGCGATGTTTGGTCAACAAAAGTTACTACAGCAGATGACTTTGACAAAGCTTTAAAAGTAACTCAGATTATGAATAAACTTTGTTATATAGAAATCTGCACAGCAGAAGATGACATGCCTGAATTAACAAAAAAAGTCATAACAAATTTTAAAAACACTGCACCTTCTGCACCGGAAGCTTACTGCAAAAAAGCAGAAGAGGTAAAATTAACCAAATCCGAAGATATGAAATTCGGTACAACCGTTCATGAAAGTTTAAGAGAGGAGTAATTAATGGGTAAATTATTCGTAATTTCCGGTTCATCAGGGGTTGGAAAAGGCACTGTAATCAAAGAATTTCTTGCAAAACACCCTGACTTTAAACTTTCAGTTTCTTGCACAACACGTAAGCCGCGCGAAGGAGAAGTGCACGGGATTAATTATTTCTTTCTTACACACGATGAGTTCAGAACCTGTATTGAACGAAATGAGTTTCTTGAATGGGCTGAGTTTTCAGGTAATATGTACGGCACACAAAAAGCTTATGTTGAAACCAAGCTGGCTGAAGGTAAAAATATGATTCTGGAAATTGATACCCAAGGCGCATTGAACGTCAAAAAAATCATGCCGGAAGCTCAATTAATATTCATTCTTCCTCCATCTTTTGAAGAATTGGAAGCACGTTTGCGCGGACGTCATACAGAAACAGAAGAAGCAATTCAAAAGCGTTTGCAAACAGTAAAATCAGAAATGGAAAACTCAAAACAGTTTGACTATCAAATAGTCAACGACAGCATTGAGAATGCTGTCGTTGGACTGGAAAAAATTATGGTTTAATTATCAAACCTCCTTAATATCAAATATTTCGAGTAATCTTTTAACATATTTGTCAAATTCTTTGGCATCATTATTATATTTATGATGAGCATTGTCATTAAACTTATAAGATTGAAAGGCTTGCTTTATCGTCTCTAGTTCTGTTTTATTGCCATCACTAACAGATGATATATTGTTATTAATATATGCTACTATATGGTCTGCCATTGCTTTTGTATATTTTGCTCTTCTTGTACGAGATGTATTTTCTGTAAATACTTGAGTAAAGAAACCTCTATCAACATTACTTTCTACGCCTTTAATATAACCTTTGAGAATATATAATACATTATTATCATTAACGGTTTTCATGTTTGTATCAAAAGCTTCCCAACACCCGTCTGTTGTATATCCTACAAGATTACCTCGCATATATCCACCAGTTTCTATTGCTTTATTTTTCTGCTCATCTGTCAAAACTTGAACATTATTTACTTTTGGAGTATCTTTCTTTGATGCATTTATAATATCATTCTGAATATCACTCAAATTAGCATCCACATAAGGAGTTTTAGAACCTTGAATTTGTCTAAAACCTTTGTCTTTGTTATACCAAACACCTTGCCATTCTTTTAATTTACCATCTGACTCAATGAAGAATATTCGTTTATAATTACGGTCACCTGTTATTTCCTTTTCTTCAAACATACGTCGACCATTAGACCATTTCTGTGATACTTCAGTCAGAGTACCGTCTTTTATAGCATCATTTATTTGTGATACCATTTTTGCTTGTTCTTCAATTTGTTCTGGAGTAATTGAACTGCCAAAAGCAATTTTTCCATCTTCTTGAGCCCCACCAACTAACGGTTGTTTTATAGCTTTAAATGTGATTTTTCCGTTAGCATCTTTTTCAGCAGCAACACCGGTCAAACATTTTAAATTACCGTCTTTATCAATTACACGGATAAACATTTGTCCAAAGATTTGAGGAGATGGATCCATGTAAACCTTTTTAATCTTATTAGATTTCAAGAACGCATCAACACCTGGGACATTCTTTAAGTCTTTAAGCTGCTCTGCACTCAAAGCTGTCTGAAGACTATTATCCACAAGCGATTGCATACGAGTTGAATCATTTTCCATTTCTGAATAATTTGTTACCACTGTTTGAGTTTTAATTTTTTCAGGCTCAAGTCCTTCTGCTTTTAATGCAGCAGTTGTAGATTCAACACCATTCGATTGTTTAAATTCAGGGAATTCTTCTTGCAGGCATGCATACTTACTATCGGCAGCTTCTGCTTTTGCCATACGAATCCAGTAATACAACTGCTCAACATTATCAGCTGTAGCACTTTCTGCTGAAATTTCCAACAATTTACCAAGGGAAGCCATTGTTTCTTCCGAAATTCCGTCCTCTTTTTTAACCTCAAGAGCTTCTTTTGTCAAACCATTGTAAACAGCTTCCAAAACCTTTTTCAATTCAGTTGTTTTGGTTGTATCCGCACCTTTTAGGGCATCTGTATAAACTTGTTTAAATGTTTTCTTATTGGTTTTATTAGTCTGCAATGAGTATAAGAATTCCATTGCGTCAACATCTTTTGCCAGCTCTGCTTTAGTTGCAGCAGACTCGCCTTCTGTCGCTAAAATCTTTTTAAAATCAATGTTTGCATTAGTAAATTCTTTTGCCGCTGCTTTTGATTTGTCAGAAGGTTCTATACCTTCATCAGACTTAAGTTTCTTTTGAATTTTATCTTTATATTCTTCATACAATTCGGTTAATTTTTCATAATTTGCCACTGAGTAAGAAGAACCGCAGTCTTTCAGTCTTTCTTCTAGGAGCATTTTTAAATCTTTATCAGTAGTAGGATTAAGGGTCTTAATATAGTCCTGAATAGCACCTTTTAACGCAGTATATTTTTCTTCTGCTTTACGTTTTTCAACACGCTCTTCAGCTGTCAAAGACGAACTTCCGCCCGTTGAACTAAAACTACAGCTGTCGCCCCACATTGGCATCTGAAAACCACCGCCCCAGCAGCTGTTCATAAATCCGCCGTTAAATCCGCTGAAACCGTTATTCATGTTTCCAAAACGGCAATCCCACATAGTTTTGTTCATCAATCCCCAGAAAACCTGAGACATGTCAAATGGAAAAGGCATATTCCCGTACTCCTTTTTTACTTATCTGTTTATATTTACGGCATTTTTCGCCCAAACTTTAGAAATAAGAATAAAATTGTTACAAAAATTTACATTTTTCCTCTATTTACCCCTGAGGGCTCGACAATTAATCATGTTTCAGATATGATTAGGACACTGGCCCATTATTATAAAAGGAGACAAAAGAAATGCAAGTAATATTGAAAAAAGATGTTCAAAATATCGGTGAAGCAGGCGATTTAGTAAGCGTTAAAGATGGTTACGCTAGAAATTTCCTAATCCCTAAAAACTTCGCTGAAATCGCTACAGAAGGCGCTCTTAAAAACAGAGAACAGAACATTGCTAGAATCAGAGCTAAACAAGAAAAATTACACCAAGAAGCTCTTGCTAAAGCTGCTGAAATCGAAAAATTAGGTAAAATCGAATTATCTGCTAAAGCTGGTGAAAGCGGAAAATTATTCGGTACAATCACTACTAAAAAATTATGTGAAGAACTTAAAGAAAAATCTAATATCGATGTTGATAGAAAGACTGTTTCACTTAACGCTCCTATCAACAAAATCGGTGAATACACTATGTTAATCAAACTTACTTCAAAAGTTAAAACTGAGCTTACAGTTGTTGTTACAGCTTCAGAAGTTGTAAAAGAATCTGTAGAAGAAGCTGTTGAAGAAACAGTTGAGGCATAAGGTTATAAAAGTCAATAAAAAAAATGTGCCGTCCTATATAAGTACGGCACATTTTTTATTATAATAAGAGAGAATAAAATATAATGAAACTAAACTCAAGATGTTTTCCTTCAGGTGCATTAGCATATACAGATATTGAGCATGCGGTTAGAATGGTTGCAAAATTATTTGAAAAAACACCTTATTTGCCTGTATTGCCAAATATTTCACCGGAAGATACAATCCTCAAAAGAACATTAGATAACATTCCCGGAATTATTGTTAATGGCAAAAAAGTAACTATTCAACCGGGAAATGATAAATACAAACAGGCTTTAGCAGATTTGGAAAAAGCCTGCACAAACCCATCAAAGGAACTTCTTGAACCTTATGCAATGGACACAGCTTTTATGGAAAAGTTTGAACAAATAATCCACAAGTTCAAATCAACAGAGGCATGTGTTAATCTATTAGGGCCGTTTACTCTTTCTCAAATTCTTAATAATGCAGCAGAAGAACAGGTTCTTGCGGATAAAAGTTTTAGAAAACTTTTTATTCAGGCAGTTTGCGCAAAAGCTCTCTGGGCTATTTATAAAATTAAAGAAGTATCAAAATCAACCATACCAATTATTGTTCTTGAAGAACCTATGCTTGGACAGCTTGGAACTTTGAAACGTGACAATGATGATATTACGGTAGAACTTGTTACAAGTATGCTTGCTAAAGTTGTTGAAAAAATCCAACCAACAGGAGCTTTAATTGCTGTACAATGTTATGACAAATGCGATTGGAAAATACCTATCAACGCAGGTATTGATATTATTTCATTTGATGCATACAATAACCCGAATAATTTATGCATTATTCCGGATTCTGTTTTGGAGTTCTTAGAACGCGGAGGAAAGATTAACTGGGCAATTGTACCTACTATTAATGAATTCACTGTTAAGAATTTGAACTTAGATATACTTGAAAGAAGATTTATCAAAACACTTGAAGGACTTGTAACAGCAGGGATACCGCGACCTTTAGTTTATAATTCAGCACTAGTATCACTGCAAGGCGATGTAGATAAGCTCCCGTTAGTATTCTCTGAAAAAGCACTTATGCTTGCAAAACAACTTGCAGGAAGGATTCCTGTTGTCAAAAAGGGATAAATTTATAAAAGCGCATTACTATCAATGATTATGGTATTTCTGATAAAAGAATGAGCCATTAAGAGCAGATAAGGATTCATCTCATTAGTTGCAGAGAGATTTACTTTGGCTTCTCTAGCTTCGTTAAGCTCTTCATTTTTAGGTTTAACCGCTTCAATATCTATATTCGTATTCATTGCATGAGAAGAACTTTCATCCATCAGACTTTTTTGCAAAATAGATTTAGGGAAACTTTCCGAACAAATAATATAAACATCAACGGAATTTGAAGTTGTAAGAGTAAAAACACCTTTTACGTTTCCAAAATTCTTTGTCTGAATAAGAACGGTTAATTTAGAATCATTAGAATCTTCTTCCCCATCAGGAGGGGTAATTTCCAAATCAAACCCTACTCCTTCGTTAAGCGGAAGCCATGGGAGATAAAGCATCATTAAACTTTTTAAGGTTTGAGTCGGATTATCAGCTTCTGCCATTGCAATACACGAATTAATCACCGCTAAAGTTTCACGAATTTGTTCATTGCTCATTCCCTGTTTAGAAGCGGAAGCCATCGAAATAATAAGTTCTGCGACAGCTTGTTTGCTGTTTTGCAGAATCATTTTAGAAATATTTGACATGCTAATCATGCCGCTAAAGAATAAAATCGCAGCATCCTGCTGAGCTTGAGCAGCTTGCTGTCCTGCTATAGGCATTGCAGGAATCGCCTCATCAAATAAAGCAGCAAGAGTTTTTTGATTCTGCAAAAGTTCCTGATTAAGATTCCCTACACCAAGAGTTCCGCCATTAATTGGATTATTGGGATTTTGCGCATTGAATAGAATCTGGGATAAGTTCTGCGGCAAACCCAACAAATTTTTTATAAACACCGAACGGTCAATATTTGCAAGATAATTCATTTGAAGCATTTGGGTAATACTTCCGATTGCTTGCAGATTCTGCATAACAGGGTTTGGCTGCGGTTTAGAATTCGATAAAGAAGCATTCAACTCAGGCGAAAAGCCTGTAATCTTTCCCTCATTTTTTAATTTTTTCAAATATAATTCGGGGTTTTGGAGTCCCAAAATAATTTTACCAATGCTGAATCCATCCATAAGTTAATTATAACAATATTTTGTTACAAATCCAACTATTCATCATAATCTTCACGAAAAACCTGCTCAAGGGATGTAATTTCCTCTTCATCATCTTCTTCTTTATCAATAGGAGTAAGTTTTTTCTTATGTTTTTTTGAGTTTAGAACGGAAGCAACATTAGTCATTGCAAGAGAATTCAGGGTAGCTCTTAATAAAGCGCTTCTATCAACAAACTGTTGTGAATAAAGCCCATCAGGATCTTCTTCCCCCTCAACAGGCGGAAGATACATTGCCTCTGAGCCGTATTTTTCCTGACTCATTTTAGCCGCAGTACCAGAGGGGTCGCCGCTTTTGAAATTAAACGAACCGCCAATTCCATAGAATCCTGCTGATCTGTTATCTACCACTATCTAGACCTCATGTTAAGGATACCAATTAACCAAATTATAAATATCCTCATAGCATAATATAACCCCTAAATATATTATTTTGCTAGT
>JAMPIM010000042.1 GCA_023662705.1 Candidatus Gastranaerophilales bacterium
ACCCAAGAAGATGTATCCAGTCCTGATGCTAATCCGCTGAATGATATACTCATTGAATGTGCCTTGTGTTACTTATTTATATGGGGTGTATAAAGATTTCTGATACTCTGTAATCGCTCAATATACCTCTTATTATGAATTTCAGCTTTTTCTTTACTTTTTGAATAAAATGTATAGAAAATGTTCTTTATACACTAATAGTATAACATATTTCGCTTGCTTTGTGAACCCTTATATCAATAGGTAAATTGCTAAAAACTGATTGTTGTAATACTTTCCGGGGATTTTTTTTGATACATTTTATTCAAAAAGTGTCAAAAAGTATTTGCTCATTAGAGGGTTGTACTAATTGACACTTTATTTATGCTCTTTGTAACTGTAATCCGCTTGCAACATTTTCAGCCGCTTTCATAACTTTGTCAGGAACTTTTTCACCGGCTTGAGCTCTTTGTACAACAAGGCTTAATAATTCCTGTTGACCTTGAGCCGTATTTTTCTTATCTTTAGCTTCTAAGCCTGTTGCAACATCTTCGCCAACAAGTTTTTTAGTTACTTTACCCATTGCCCACATACCGAGTGAACCGCCGATAAATCCGACTACTGCTCCGATTGCAGTACCAACTCCAGGGTAAGCAGAACCAATCATTGCTCCGAGTTTAGCACCTGCCCATCCGCCTGCTGCTTTACCTGCAACCCATCCGAATGCGTTACCTGCTGCTTTTACTACTGATTGACCGGTTTGTGCCAAACCTGTTTCAACACCGCCATCTTTGTGAGTGAATGCTGTCCAGATTTTTCCGGCTGAGAATACCATATCGAATAAGAACCAGCCTTTACCTTCGCTTAAGCATTTCTTTGCAAAACTCATTCCGTGTTCTGTGACAGCTTTTTTAGCTGCTCCGCTAGTTAGAGCTTCTTCTGCAAGTTCGGTTGGTGTTTTCAACGCTGTTTTGTTTCCTGTAAAGAAGTTTTTGACAGATTGCCAAGCTTGCGGTAATCTTCCGTTGCATTTAGAAGCTGCTCTTAATTGTTCTGTTGCAATTTGTATTGCTTCTTTATCACCTGATTTAATAGCATCTGTCATGATTTTTTGAAGAGCTTCTTTTTCAGTTGCTTCCATTGGTTTTATAAACCATTTTGAAATAGCCCATTTTGATTCACCGTTTCTGGTAACTCTGTATAATTGAGAGTATGCATCCTGCATAATTGATGGACTGCTTTTCCATAAAGCTTTAGCTTCGCTTGATGCTTCCATTGCTGTTTTGAATAGTTTATCGGCAGCACCTGTTGCTTTGAATGCGTTAATCGGGTGAGCCAATGTTTGAGGGTTTTCCATTGCTGCGAATGTCAAACCGCCGAATGCAGCTCCGCCAAGCCCTTCTTCAAGTACACTGTTCTTTTTATAGTAATCAACCAGTGTATCTAAATCAGATTTGCTTGCAGTTGTTTGAGTTTCTTGCTGAGGCTGAGTAATCTGTGAGCTTGCAGAATACTGGGAAGGCATTTGTGCATAAGGATTTTGTGCCATATTATACATATATGGATTATTCATAGCCATTGAGTTGTACATATCAACTCCGCCTCTGTATCCGTTTACAAAGCTTGGTGCAGCAGCATTCGGACCCATTCCTCCGTAGAGCATAGCTTCCATATTCATTAATGCTGAGATTGGTGCAACCATAACTAATAATAACCCTATAAATCTAACCTTATATATTAAAAGTATTTTTTGTTCTGAAAATTGCCTTTTTTGTAACGATTTTGTAATAATTGCGCAAAAGAAATTTTTACAAGGTTTCTAACCGAAAAGACTATCACAACAACGCAAGGGGTATTTAATGAAAATAGACGGCATAAATTCAGCTGACATCAAGAGCTTTAAGGGTAAAAGATTAGACAAAAATGCAGTTTCACAGTTAATAAAGAATAATCCGTATTCATTGACGGAGCCGAATCAGAGATATATTTCTACTGCAATTGAAAGCTTGGGAAAAGTTGCAGGAGAAAAGAATATTCAATTCCTTTTGGATGCAGCTGCACAAAGCCGTTATTCAACTTCAATTACTTTACAGGATGCTCCAAAGAATGATTGGCGCTCAAAACTTCTTGCGGCAGCCGCTTCTGCTTTAGCAATAACTCCTCTTGCAAACAGTTCTCTTGCGGATAAGCTGGCTGAACTGCAAAAACCACAGGAAAAAAGTATTGATGAGCAGGAAATTTTGACCCTTCGCGAACAACTGCTAGCAGTTGTTGATTTGGAACAAATCAACAATGAAACCATAGGTGCAACAAAGAATTTTACTAAGAACCTTGACTATTTTATCGTGTCGTCTGAAACAAGTCTTGAGCACAAAAAGTATGTTTTGGAACGCTTAAATTATTTTATGAGCGATAAATACGAAATTAACCCGCAGTTAAAAGACAAAAAATCCATTGCTCTTGCTGAAATGGTTAACGATATGGCAATCAATGCTCCGGGGAATTCTATTCCGAATATCAAAGCCGTAAACCAGAAACAGCACGGTATGTGTGCGGCTATTTCTATTGTAAGAAAGAAACTTGCTTATGAAGACAAGCCTAATTATGTTGATTCTATTATTTCTGAATTGGATTCTTCCGGTAAAATTAGTGTTTATGACAGAAGCCGTCTTGGAACAGGTGAAAGAATAAATGTAGAAAAAGTTGCTGTAGATTTTGATGCAGCTTTGGCTAAAGGATATAGAATTATTGATGCTTCGACTATGCATTGGATGCAGATTGCAGGCATGTCAGGTTCTAACAATATTTCATACAGTGTTTATAATCCTTTTGATACAGAAAATTTTGATGTTAAAACAGACTCATTCTTTATCGCGAATTTTGAGGATGAAGATTTGGCTGCTGCTCAAAAATACTATCAGGCATTAATTAAAGCAAAATCTGTAATTGAAGATTATAAAGCTGCAAAGATTAAATCCGACATAACTGAAACACAATTAAGACAAAATATAAACCAAAATTTGCGTGCTGCTTCTGATATTGGGGCTTTAATGAAAGACGAACTTTCTTCAATTGCTCCAAATCTTTCTATTAAGGAAATTCAAACTTTATATGCAGGCATGCTTGATTTGGAAAAACCGTTATCATCTAAAATTCAGGACGGTGACAAATACTCATATATTCCTAATGAGGAAGAAGTTGTTAAAAGAGGTAAATTAAAGAATTATATTATAAACACTGCCAATATTGATACAGTTAGTGAAGAATCTCTGGATAAACTCTTCTTTATGATGGGAGAATATCGTGCGTTAACTAAAACTGTTTCTAAACCGTCTGCTATACGAAAAGCAACGCAGCTTTTTGAAGTCGCAGCAGCATTTAGATATCAGGTTGTAACGGGACTTGATGATAAAAAGGTTTTAGATAATGTTATGCAGAATGAAGGTTTAGCAAACAAAGAACAGCTGCTTCTTGATACGATTGATACTTTGATTGAAAAACTTGAATCAAACTCTCCACATTCAAAATTGATTATTGAACAGCTTCAACAATCAGCATTTGATAATACTAATGGTACTAAGGAACAGACTTTAGAAGCTCTATATGAATTAAAAGAAATTGTTTCATATAATTTAACAACGGGGCTTGATTCAATATATGGTGCTTTAACAATGGGCAGCAGAAAAGATGCACTTCTTGTTTATATTGAAAATACTCAGAACCTTATTCAACAGGGTGAAACACAATTGCTAGAGCCATTTGCGGCAAAACTTGGTGTTAAAAAAGCTCCTAAAAATGTTTTAAGAGCACTTGAGGCTGATAAACAGAAACTGCTTTCAGGTGATGAAAGAGTTTATTCACAATTATTTGACAAGTACGGAAATGTTTCTCAGACTGATTATATAAACAATATTTTCCAAAGCTTTATTGAAAAAAGCAAAGAAGATAGCAATCAGGAAATTATAATGAATTTCCTTGCTGTGAACGGAATCAATGTTGAAGATGGTGAACAGGCTGTAGTTCAAAGAATAAATGAAATCGGAACGAATATTCAGGCTATCGGAGTTTTCGTTAATCAAGCGGCTGAGGCTTTACGTGTTGTGGATGAAAATGGAGACGTACTCTTCTCTGCTAATCCTAAAGATATAATTATTAAAAAATTAGAAAACGAAAATAGAATGGCTTCTGCGAAACAATTACGAGAATTGAAAGAACATTTGGATAAAATTGCAAAAGTTCGTTCTTCAGATGAATTCCAGTCAAGACAAGGAAAATTAAAGGATAAAACTTTAACAACCTTCTCAAATAGTGAGAAAGCGACTCTCAAAGATGTTGAAAGATCTATTGATCCGATGTATGCATTTGTACAAAAACAATTGAGATACGTTCGTACTGATATGAAAGATTATCTTGAAGAAATTGCAAGATTGGCAGGGGTTAATGACGGTAATTACTGGGTAGGTGAAGAAGGCAGCAGCGGACTTTATACTTCTCAGGAGATTAGAGTTCTTGAATATATGACAGGTCGTCCTCATTATGCAACAAAGGATGTTAAATCTGCTATTGAAAAAATCAAGACATCTCCTTATTCTGCGATATCTTCCAGCTCGGTTTATCATGATAAAGCAGGAGGTCACGCTCAATATGTTGCTGATGTTGCACCTGTAACATTAAAAAGCGGTGAAGTTAAAGATGTTTTATTCAATGATAACAGCTGGGGTGCAAGCGAATTAGAAAATATTTGGGTTGATTCAGACGGATTATTGAGAACCGACTACAGTGACAGACGCGGCGGTACACTTGGATATATTACTAATGACCAGTACAGAAACGGTAATTTTGTTGACAGAATTCTTTCGGATATGATTTTGAGAACAACTCCGGAGTATGTAGACAATAAAATGTATAAGAAAATAAAGCATCCGAATGAAGAAGGCTGGTCAGCTCCTCAATATTACGGAATGATTCTTGACGGTAAATCACAAGAAATCAAGAATGTATCAGACAGAATTCACGATGCAATATTTGTAACCAATAACAGATACCTTGATAAATTAAAGAAACTTGGTGAAAATCATACGGAAGCAGAATTACAGGCTATGATTACGGGTATTCAAGGCACCGGCAAAGCTTGGAAGCCAATGTATGAAGCATTGAAACAGAGAATATTCCCTGTTGTCGGTAGAGGTATTCAGTCAAGAGAAGAATATGACAGACTTGCGGATGATGATTATTTGAAAGTTGTTCTTGAAAAAATGGCGCTTAAACAAAATTCTCAAGTAATAGGTCTAGAACCTGATATTGCGAGAGTTCGCAATGTAAGAGAACTTTCAAAATTCAGAGCTGCTCAAAAAACAAGAGCATTGAACTCTTTCAAATACTCTTTTACAAAAACCTTGGCAACAGTAGATTATCTTGCAGATGCATTTGGTGATGATGAATTCATTCAAATGCAAGATATACTTAAAAAACACGGTATAAATTTGACTGATGATGAGTTAAATTCTATTGGCGAAGAGTTCAATATTGATAGAGACAGATTTGACGGCAGTGCAAAAACTACATTGAATCTCTTACTTGAAAACATAAGAGAAGATATTGATGCAGTTGTTTCTGATGTGGCTGTTCAGCAGGAATTAGAAGATTTCTTTAGAAGCTTCCTGACTGAAAAGTTGTATTTCAATCAAGCAGACTTAGATATGTCGGATTTGGATAATCAAAAAAATATTCATATTATCAAGTTTATAGATAGAGTCTTCGATCCTGAAGATGATGAAGAATTTGCTGCAATTTACAGAAGAATTCAGGATATGACAGAAGAAGAATTCAAAAATGAAATTCTTTCTAAAGCAACTTATGAAGATATGGGTGTCAAATCTGCAACGGGATATGATATTCTTAAAAAACTTCAAAGATATGAAGAAAGTGCAAATACTGCATTTATGAATACAGTTTTCTATGATTCTCTTGTGAGTGAAATAAATTCAGAGAAATATGCACCGGTTTATAAATATTATAAATTATTCCGTTCTCCAAGACTGACAACAACTTATAATTTCAATACAATGTTTAGAGATTTGAATTACGATTTGTCTCTTTTAACATTGCCAAAATTATTCAATAAATACAAAGGCAGAAATCTTGAAAGACACGGAGCTTATCCTGCTTATCCGAGAATTGAATACTTAACCGATGAGCATATCCATGCTTCATTTGATTCAAGTATTTCTCAAATGGAAAAGAATGTTGATACAATTAAAACTATTAAAGAGCAGGTTCAGAATTATGAAATAGCTCATTTGCTTCAAAAACTTAAGAAGGCTGCAAAACGTAATCAAATAGTTAGTGGTGAAAACTATGTTTATTTGAATAATCTTTTCGGCACTTTGGTTACAAATAATATGAATGATCCTTCCGTAAAAGAAGTTGTCGAAGCATCAGAAGCAGCTCTTGAACTTGAAGAAGGTACTGCTTGGAAAGATTATCTTCCATATATTGAAGCGATTATTAACAGGCTGACTGATTTTGAAAATACTACTCCAAAAGAAGTTCTGCATCAGGTAATAGAAGCAAATCGAAACGAACTTAAAGGTAACAAAATGACTTTTGTGGAAGTATTTATTCAACCTAAATACAAAGCTCGTGTTGCAGAGAAGTATAATCGTTTGGAGCAGGCTTTAATAAATCAGGATTTGGTAACGGCAGAAGAACTTAAAGCAGATTTGCTTGAAGATTTCAGAAAATATCATATTCTGAATGATCCGGAAGAACTTCTTGTTCAGTTCATAAAATCTACTGCTCCTGATGCTCGCTTGCATGCATTCAGTGAATTGTACGAAAAACTGTTAACAAGAGCCATTGAGTTCGCTAAACTTGCTGAAATCCAAGATATTCTTATGGATGCTGTTCAAGATGGCGTTGCTCTGAATGCTAAGAGCAGATTTGACAAACACATGTTATCTTTTTCCGGCGGTGAGTTCTCAATGGGTTCGGATGAAATGGTTAACTATATGACAAACCATTTGATTATGGACGGTCAGTTTGATACGGCATTAATGTTCCTTGAAAAGCTCGGTTTGAATGAACAATATGTAAAACATGCTGCTGAAAGCTTTGATTATGATGCGATGAGAAAAATAATCACAGAAGCTCATACAATGGCAGATAATTTTACAAAATTCCAAAATGATATTGACGCTGATATAGCTAAAGCTCAGGCTGTGTTTGAAGATAATAATTGTGATTATGTTTCAACATTAGAAGACTTGAGAAAGGCAATTGCAGATAAGGCTCAGACATATTCAATGACTGATGATATGATTGGACCATTGCTGTTCGGTGTTGATACTGTTGAATACAATTGTGAAACAAATCCGAATGCGCAAAAGAATCTGTTATTTGTAACTGTTATGCAAACGTCTAAACAAAAAATGGTGAGTGCGGTAACAGAAGAAATTTCAGGTAAAGATGCTATCTTAGGCTCAAATGCTACGATTTTAAACTTTATCAATAATATTATGTTACCTGCTGAATCAGAATCGGATAAGTTAAGGGCTGAGGTAAATACAGAGTTTGAAAAATTGGCTCAGTTGAAGCAATCATACTTAGATTTGCAAGACGATGAAAATTCTGATAAAATCTAGCTATGGCGGATTTGATTGAAAAGTTAAAAGAAATCGGGTTTAATACTTATGAAGCGAAAGTTTATGTTGCTTTGCTTAAAAAGTATCCGGCAACCGGCTATGAAGTGGCTAAGCTTGCTAATATTCCTCAATCGAGAACCTATGATACATTGAAGGCTCTTGAAGAGAAGAATGTTGTTGCACCAACCAATGCCAAGCCGGTTTCTTATACTCCGATAAAGCCGAAACAGCTGCTTGCCAGCTATCAGAAGAAGATGAATTCAACACTCAATTATTTGGAAAAGAATCTTCCTGAGGTTAAAGATAATTATATTGAACCTGTTATTACGGTAAGCGGGAAACAGAATATTTATAATAAGATTCTTGAAGTTATTCAGAATGCTAAACGTGAAATTTATATGGAAGTTTGGTCTCAGGATTTCAAAATATTTGAACAAGAGCTTCTAAATGCATATAATCGAAATGTGGAAATAAGAATTGTGGGTTATGATAATTTCCATTCTAAATTCGGTATGGTTTTTGAACACGCTTTTGCTAAAGATATTGAAATGTCGCTTGGCGGAAGAATGGTTATTATTGCCGTTGATGATTCGGAAGGGGTTGTTGGTAAAGTTTCTTCATTCAAAAATGAAGACCCTGATACAAATATCATTTGGACAAAAAACAAAGGCATTGTGTTTATTATAAAAGAATTTATTGTACACGATATGTACTTAATAGATGTTGAAGAAAACCTTGTTGAACAGATGAAATATATCTATGGCAAAGGCTTTAAACGATTGAAAGACAAGGTTCTCGGAACAAATTCTTTATATATGATTCATTAAACCAATTTATTCTTCTGTAAAAGCTCTACAACAACTTTTATAGCATTTTTTGTTTTTTCAATAAACGGTTCAGCCAGTTCGGGTGCGTAATTCTTTTGAAGAACTTCCAATATTTCTGATTGCATATATTGATAAATAAATGCAGATTTTACTATTGCAGATAATAATGCAGGAGAGAAAACACCCTTAGATAATATTGTAATAATATTATTTATATGACAAAATTCCTCATCTACAAATGTTTTCAAAGCGAATTTGAATGTTGGAATAAATGACATTTGAGATGCGTCAGCAGGAGAGTTGAGATTTAATTCTTCAAACGGAACTGATTTTACACTTTCTATCGCTGCCCCAAAGTTTGAAATATTGTAAATATTAGGGCAATTTAGTTCTTTAATCAAAGATTCAAAGTGGTGTATGAATGCGGCATAATCATCTCTGGTATATACGATTCCGCCGTTTACCGATTTAACCTGTACAAGATTTTTCTTTACATTATCAACCAAAATTTCGGATTGGGAAACTCGGTTCATGTTTTCACCGTAAGCATAAATTTTGGTATCTTTGAATGCCAAATCTACACCTGCAAGTATAATTTGTGAGAATCCCATTTTTGCAGCTGCTGTCAATGCAAAAGTTGAAGCTGAACCTCCTGCTTCGTAGAATTTCATTGTATTATTTTTTGCAAGTTTTTTTATAAAGAAATCTGTTTCAGAGAAGTTAATAAAGATTTTATTAAACCCTTTATTAATAATTGAACTGTCGGTTTTTATATCCATAATGCAGTTTGAACGGGAAAAATACCCTTCCATCCCGCCGAGAGTTTTATCCATATTTCGCGCATCAAGACCGACGACAAAATCAGGTGTAATACCGTTTTGAAGTAAATATTTTACAACTTTGTTAACAGCAAAGATGACGAATTTATCTCTGTTTGCTTGAATCTTACTTATGTTATCTTCCAATGAAGGCCCTGCACCTGCAATAAGTGCTGTTTGGCCCGCAAATTTATTTTCTAATTCGGAAAGTGCGTACATGCTGCCGTTGTTTATAGAAGCAATGTTGTTAATTGTATTAACAAGCCATCGTTTCGAAAATTTTGCAATGGTATTTATGTCAACTATTTTACTCTTACAAACATCATAAACTTTTTGTGTCAGCAATAAGAGTTCTTTATTATGAACAATTGCGTAATTCTGGATATAAACTATTTCTACTTTGTCTTTGGTCAGGAATGTAGATGAAAGTTTATTGAGGAGTTCATCCATATCATTTGTGATAAATACTCTTCCGCTTTTTAAGTGTTCGGAAATATCTGCGTTGCTTAAAACAAAATGAAGAAGCATTAAATCAGGTTCATAGATAAAAATTTTGCAAGGGAATTTCTGATACACTTCATCTAAAAGATAACCTAAGCCGATACCAAAGATTATAACCGTA
Organism: Candidatus Gastranaerophilales bacterium; assembly: GCA_023662705.1. Classification (GTDB taxonomy): domain Bacteria; phylum Cyanobacteriota; class Vampirovibrionia; order Gastranaerophilales; family Gastranaerophilaceae; genus CAG-196. The sequence goes on from JAMPIM010000042.1 coordinate 9,890, forward strand.
TCATTACTTTTCATTTCATGGTGTATATTTTTTTCAACCATTTGTTTTGCCGCTTCACGAGGATTGTTCAAATCATCTGTCGGTAAATCGTTTTTTAGAAGCACATAATCATTTGTAGGCGTAATACAATAAGAAATGCCAACACGGCTTTCTTCTGCGGAAATCTTTGCTAATCGGCGTTGTATTACTGAATTATTAATTGCTTCTAAATTCTTTTCTAACATTTCTATTCCTAAAGTATCATATCGTTAAAATCTTTTGAGTCGTCATAATTAAACATGTGGACAAATGTATAAAGCATCTGAGCAGAGAATCGTTTTGTCCCGATTTCTAACATAACTCTTAGAGCTTCTCTGTTTGTAGAAACAGGATTTGCGGTTCTGTTATATGCTAAATTGTCATAGTAGTTTGCTACGTTAATAATTTGTGCAAACTCGGAAATCGTATCATTTGAAAAGCCTTGCGGATATCCCGTACCGTCATTGTTTTCGTGATGTTCCAATGCAGCTGTTGCTATTTCTTCAGACAGGTGCAATTTGTTCTTGATTAAGTCATATCCGAGTTTTGTATGTGCTGAAACTTCGTCTTCGTTAACTGTTAATAAAGGTGAACTTCCATCGCTGAGCTTGATTAAAACTTTTCCGATATCGTGCAGAAGTCCTGCCATAATTATCTGTTCAACGGTTTGGTTTGAGTATTCAAGTTTTTTTGCAATTAATCCTGAGATAATGGCTACATTTAAAGGATGGCAGATTTCGTATTCTCCCAAAAATCTTACCTGAGAACCCTTTTTGGATTTAACAAGTTGTTTGAATACGTCAGAAATAATAACACTTACTAAAGAATTAAGTTTTAAAATACCTTCTTCATAATATCCGAGAGTAAATAAATCTAAAGTCTTTTTGAAATAGTACTTAATTTTAACTTGAACATCATACTTAAGAGTTCCTTCGCTGTTTGTTACTGTTTCAAAATCAGCAATATCAAGTGTGTCATAAGAATATCCTGCGAGTCTTTTTAAAGTTGCTCGTCCAGAAGAATTCTTTTCTCCTTTTGCAGGTTCTGCCGTAAACTCTTCCGTAAATATTTTCGGATAATTTTTAAGCATTATAAGTTTGCCCGGAGTTAAGACTTCTCCTGCGCCTAAAATCTTTTGGTTCAGCTCGTTGTAGATATCAAACGGTAAGATTTTGTAAGTACTTAATTCTTTTGAGGTCACTATTCTCATAGCGCCATTATATCATTGGGTGAAAAGAATAACATACTATATTTAGCGTAGTTTCTTTTATATACAATCTTCTTTACGTTTTTCTTTATAGCTGTAGAATGCGTAAATTAATAAACCAACAGCTAACCAGATTAAGAAATAAACGGCTGATGTTGCTTTTGCGCTGAATTTGCAATACATCAGAGCCAAACAGCTTATAATACCAAAAATCGGAAACCAAGGACAGAACGGAACCTTGAACGGTCTTTCTCTCGTTGGTTCTGTTTTTCTTAAAATAAGAACTGCAATACAAATTATAATAAATGATGTAAATGTACCAAAGTTACAAAGTTCTGCTGAAATATTCAAATCCATAAATAAACCGCAAACAATAACAATTGCACCTGCAATCCATGTCATAACGTGAGGAGTTTTGAATTTTTGATGAATCGCATTCCAGGATTTTGGTAAGAAATGGTCTCTGCTCATTGCGTAAAGGATTCTTGTTGTTCCTAATTGATAAATAAGAAGAACTGTTGTTAATGCACAAAGAGCTCCAACGGAGATTAATCCTGCATACCAGTTTATGCCCAAAAATCTCATAGCATGAGCTAACGGCGCCTGTGTATCAATAGCATTAAGCGGTATTACACCTGTTAAAACTAATGCAACGCAAACATAAAGAATTGTACAAATTCCAAGAGTTCCTAATATTGCAACAGGTAAGTCTCTCTGAGGATTTTTTGTTTCTTCTGCTGCTGTAGAAATTGCATCAAAACCGACATAAGCAAAGAAGATTACAAATGCGCCCGTAAAGATTCCTTCAACTCCGTTAGGAGCAAACGGAACCCAGTTTTCAGGCTGAACGTAAAACGCGCCTACAACAACAAAAGAAAGTATAATGAATAAATTTACACCAACCATTATTGTTGCAACTTTTGTTGATTCTTTTATACCGATAATTAATAAAATTGTTAAAATTAATACAATGGCAATTGCAGGAAGATTTGCTGCAATTGGTATTTCCCATCCGAACGGAAGATGTAAAAACGGCATTTTGTCGTGAACATCCAATCCATAGCGATTGCAAAATTCATAAATAGTTCTGTAATCGTTTCTTAACCAGAAAGGGAAATTAACCACAAAATCAGGCAGAACATGTTTAAAGCCTTTTAAGAACTGAACAAAATACCCTGTCCACGCACTTGCTACCGTAATGTTACTTATGGCATATTCAAGCATCAATATCCATCCGACCATCCAAGCCATAAACTCACCCATTGTTGCATAAGTATAAGTATAAGCGCTGCCCGCAACAGGAATCATAGCAACAATTTCCGAGTACGAAAGAGCCGAAAATACACTCGCAATAGCTGCAAGAATCATTGATATAGCGATTGCAGGGCCTGCGCCTGCGCCATCAGAAGTTCCGACGATTGCTGAACCGATAATAGTGAAAATACCCGTTCCTACAACCGCACCAATACCGATAACAATAAGATCAAACACCCCGAGAGTTTTCTTAAGCCCTGATTTTGAACCTTCATCAATCAGCTCTTGAGGAGATTTGCATTTTAGTAAATTATTGATTATCGATTTTATTGCCATTATTCTTTCGTTTCTTGTATTTTTTGATGTACACGCTCTTTATGTAATCTGTTTTCATTCATTCTGTTTCTTACAAAGCCGTAAAGCAGATAAAATATTGCTCCAACACCTAACCAAACAGGGAATAATAATGCTGAATCTGACTGCTGCATTGATTTGTAAACCATTAATCCTCCGCAGCAAATAATACCCATAGCAGGTAAAAACGGTGAGAACGGAACTTTGAACGGTCTTGGTCTGTCAGGGTCTGTTTTTCTTAAGATAAGAACCGCAATACAAACAATAATAAATGATGTAAATGTTCCATAGTTGCATAGCTCTGCTGCAACATCAAGATTTAAAGTCATTACACCGATAACAGAAAGCAAACCTACTGTCCAGGTTAAAAGTGCAGGTGTTTTATATTTAGGGTGTAATTTTTGGAATCTTTTTGAAATAAAGTGGTCACGGCTCATTGCATAAAGTATTCTTGTTGCAGCCATTTCCAAAACAAGAAGAACTGATGTTAAACCTGCAAGAGAACCTACAGAAATTAATCCTGCTGCCCAGTTCATATTATGTAATGACATGCAATATGCCATTGGAGCTTGTAAGAATCCGGCAGGAACAGGACCTCCTGTATTTTGTAATCCTGTTAAAACTAAAGCTACAAGAACATAAACAATTGTTGTAACTACAAGCGAACCAATAATACCGATTGGTAAATCTCTCTGCGGATTTTTACATTCTTCGGCAGCTGTTGCAAGAGCATCAAATCCTATGTATGCGAAGAATATTAAAAATGCACCTGCAAAAATACCTTCAACTCCGTTAGGAGCAAATGGTGTCCAATTCTCAGGTCTTACGTAAAATGCACCTGCAATTACAAATAAAGCAATAACCGCAAGTTTTACAAATACCATTATACCTGCCATTTTTGTTGAATCTTTAGTCCCTTTAACAAGCACCATTGTTGAAAGAAGTACAACTAATATTGCAGGAATATTAAATGAAATTCCGAATGCTGAAGGTACGAGTACATCAGGGTTAGTAGCCCATGCAGGAAGATAATTTGAGAATCCCTGCATAAACTGTATAAAATGGTTTGACCACGCGCAAGCTACCGCAATAAAACCGATAGCGTACTCAAGCATCAATACCCATCCGACCATCCACGCTGCGAATTCACCGAGTGTTGCGAATGTATAAATATATGCACCCCCTGAAACAGGAATCATTGTTGCGAATTCTGAATAGCATAAAGCAGAGAAAATACATGCAACCGCTGCAAGCACCATGGAAATCATTAATGCAGGACCTGCACCAAGGCTTGAACCGTCTGCGCTTCCCGCTGCGGCAATCCCGACGACTGCAAAAATCCCTGAACCAATAATAGCTCCGACGCCTAGAATAATTAAATCCCAGACTCCGAGAGTTTTTTCCAATCCTTCTCCTTTTGCTTCTTCAAGCATTGTGTCAGGATTCTTGATTCTTGTAATAGTTTTCAAAAAATTGCGCGTAAACGTCGCTCTTTCAAATTTCTCTGCCATTTTTTTTCTTTCAATATTTGGGCGGAGCACACTCCACAATACTACCAGTTTGAATCGTTGGCTCGTCCGTGCTCCTTTGGAACGGGCTAACAGTGGGTTCGCGCTGGTTGGGTTTTTTATTTACACAATGGGAATCCGAGTTTTTCTCTTTGTTCCACGTATAATCGAGCAACCGCTGAAGCCATAGTTCTGACTCTGTTAATAAAGTTGATTCTTTCGTCTTTACTGATAACACCTCTTGCATCAAGAAGGTTAAATGTATGCGAACATTTTAAAACATAATCATAAGCAGGAAGTACTAATTCTGCGTTTACACAGTTATCAACTTCTTTTTGGTAAGCATCAAACAATGCAAATAATCTGTCTGCATCTGAGTATTCAAAATTATATTTTGATTGTTCGATTTCGTTTTGAAGGTAAATGTCACCGTATTTAAGATTGTTGTTCCACATAATATCAAATACGGATTCTTTGTTTTGAATGT
>JAMPIM010000043.1 GCA_023662705.1 Candidatus Gastranaerophilales bacterium
GTACATCTTCAACCTGAGTAAGAATTCCTTTTTGCTCATCAGTTCCGACAAGGAGTGATTTTAGGGAACTCAAGTCAGCACCGAAAGATTCAATAAACTTGTCTTTGTCAAAAGAGAGCTCATTAATGTTATCAGTTCGGATGTTACCAGAAGAAGCAGCCGCAAGAGAAATCCCAATTGATGCAAGGTTTTTGAAACTTCCTTTGTTCGCAATAGAACTAGTCATCAGACTTCTAATCTGATTTCTGATAAGTTTCAATGTAGATTCACTGCTTAGGTTAGCACCTCGTGCAACTTCTTTGTCAACATTAGCAATAAGTTCGTTATATGCATCAACAATATCAGAAATAGCATTTGCCGCAGTTTCTTTGTCTTTTTCAATAGTTAGAGTAACTGTTTCTCCATCAGAAATATCTTTGAGATTGATAGTAACGCCTTCAATTCTTGAAACCTCACTGGAAACAGTATTGGAGGTAGAAGTAAAGTTCGTACCGTTTATTGTGAAACGCGCGTTCTTACCAAGTTCCTGGGTGTTAGTGTTTATTCTGGAAGTACCATTTTCGGTTGAGGTGAATCCCATAATATCGGTAAAATTACTTGAACCTGCCTCAATATTTATCATTGAAGCTCCTGTTGTCTTGGATTTAATCACAAATTTCCCGTCAATGCTGTCCCAATATGCTGTTGCGTTGCTGCCATCATTGTAGTTAATTTGTGAAATAATGTCATCAAGAGAGGTGTTATTGTCAATTGTAATTGTTGCATTGCCAACTTTGAAATTACCTTCTGTAACTTGCCCGCGTACAAACAATCCGGAACTTGTTACCTTTGAAGAGTTGTTAACACAATATAAAGCTCTTGAACTTGAGCTGTTTTTGTTTTCGTCAGCATGCATTCCTGTTATAGCAGCAAAATTACTGGTATCTGTTGTAGTACCTACTAAAACTTCTGCGCTGTCTGAGCCTATTATTAAATATCCGTTTTCAAATCTTAAATCTACATCTGAAAATTTGGCAGCAATTTTGCTTCTCAAATTGCCGAGGGTTTGTTCGGAATCAACTTGAATGGTTGCTTTTTCTCCATTTCTAAATATTGATAAAGATCCACTGGAAATGTTAAGCAAATTTAGTTTAGTATTTTCGTCTGCATATTTGGCAACAGATTTATGATTTTCTTCTATAATCACATCTGTTGATTGAACTTGACTTGAACTAGCTGAATATCCGCCGAAGTCAGGAGCAAGTAATAAGCCCAAGTTTGTCATTGCATACGATGTTCCCGGAGTTATTTGTAATGTATTAAATCCACTTTGTATTGAGATTTGTCCATTTGTAATTGTTGCATTAATACCCAGTGCATTAAATTTATCTAATAAATCTCCGATGGTGTCATCTTTTCCAATATTAATAACAGATTGTTCGCCATTTATTAGAACATTTAAAGAACCTGTACTTGGACGAGACTGTATTTTTGTAAAATCGGAAATTTTGGTGTTTTCATCTGCAATAATTGAAGTTGTTTTAAGACTTTCAACCTGTGGAGTTCCGCTATAACTATATAATTGGCTTCCTTTTGAGTTGTTGAACAATTGTTCAACAATATTTGATTTATCGTAAGCATTCGAAGATGCAATATAGGCATCTCCATTACTGTGAAGTTTTAAAGTGCTTGAATTGCCATTAGTAACAAGACTTGCTTCAATCCCAAATGTTCTAAGCGTCTTGATAAAACTGTCTAATGTTTCATCAGAAGAAATGAATAATGTGGTTTTTACGCCATTGTTGTATAATAAATATTCGCCTGTGGTTACACCTAAATCAGAGAGCTGAGTATCTCTGTTTGCAGCAGTAATTTGAGATGAAGAGTTTGTTACACCTACAGGCGAACTGCTCTTGTATATTGTGTTGTGAGACCATTTACTGTTATCAATGCCAAGCAAAGCCAGATCTGCAGCTCCTTCCCCTATACCCAGTCCATCTGTGCTTATAGTAACATTACCATTGCTTGTAAACTTTAGTCTTCCATCAGATGTTATTGAACATGATATACCTGCTGATTCAAATTTGTAGAACAAATCATCAAGCGTATCGTTGTACATAATATATGTTTTAGTTTTCACACCATCTTTATCAATATAAAAATGACCATCAGCCTCATAATTAATCATTGTTCCATTGATAATGTAGTCTTCTAGAATAACATCATGATCTTCTTCTGTTATGACTTTTGGGACTATTGTATTATAGGTATTGGATATCGATGTTTTTATATTGAAGGCATCATTTATTGATTTTGATGCTGTTAAAATATATGCTCCATCAGTTCCGCTTAGTGTTATCTTGCCGTTTGAACAATTAAGCGCGATATCGTACATAGCGAGTTTTTCTCTGACATCTCTTATTGTATCTGTTTTATCTATGGAGATTGTTCTTCTTTTGCCATCTTTGTCAACAATACTGAAATATCCATCTGTGTCAGTATATCCTAATTCTTCCATAGTAGTATTCCAGTTCGCAATATTTTCTACTTCGGTTTCCAGTTTTCCCGAAGAAGTATTTGTTATAGAACCGGATGTTTCGATTTTTGTATTGTAACCGTTTCCTGTAATGCCGAAAGCACCGCCAAAATTTGTGATATAAGCTTTTTGGGCATTTGAACTTGCAATTGATACTGTGCCGTTAGAGAATGTTGCATAGATTCCCATGAAACCGAACTCACTATTGATTTGGCTAACAGCGTCTTCAATTCTTATAGTTTCATCCAGAATAAGTGAATATGAGTTTCCGTTATAACTTGCGGTAATAGTTTTGTTTCCAGACTGCCCAATGTCTTTTAACAGGGTAGTAGAATAAGCAGTACTTTTTTCATTTTTAGTAAGCCGATTGCTGGATGAATTTGTATAAGTCGTTGTTGAATTGACAGTTGTTGACGGTTTAGTCAAATCAAGATTTAGGGCATCACTTATTCTGGAATCCATTTTAACGTAGTTTTCAGAGGCATCAATGTAAAATTTCCCGTTGCTAATATAGGCATTGATTCCATTTTGTTTAAGTTTATCAATTAAAGCGGATACTTTATCCGAAGAATATACTGCAAAAGAAGTTTCGCTTCCGCCATTAACTATTGTTACATATTTAGTCAAACCTGTAGAAGTTAGTCCAAGTTCACCAAAATAAGTATCAAGTGAAAGAGTATGGTTTGTGGTTATTGTTTGAGGCTCAGCTGCCAGCATTTCAGTTGTTGTGGCTGAAACTGTTATTGTTTGATGATATTCTGGAGTTTTTGAATAGGATTTAAAAGCTCCAACTTTTTCCTTTAAGCCAAGTTGATTAGTTAGCCAGCTGCCCATATCATAGATTGCATGAGTTGAAGACTCACTGATATTTATGACTCCGTGTGGACCAATACTGAGTACAAAACCGTATTTATTTAATTCATCCCTTAAATCTTTCAATGAGGAAGTAGCACTAATTGTTATAGAAATGCTTTCTCCGGATTTACTACGTAATCTTATAACATTATTACCTTCTGTAAAACTGGTTTTGTTTCCATTAGAGTCATAAAGTTCAGATATTTTTTGTTGGATTCCCATTTGAGTCATGTTATCCAATGCTACGATTTGAACAGAGCTATTGGTTGCAGGTTTAAAGCTTCCATCAACGCTCATTATTATCTGATCACAAGTGACTGATACACCCGTATATCCGTTATATCCGGTAAACTTCAAGCTATTATCATCGATGCTTATGCTTGCTTTTACGTTTCCGTTAGTCGCAGTTCTAACAGCATTAATTACATCGCCGATAGTATCTGTTCCTCTAAACATAACTGTCCAACTTCCGCTAAGAGCAGCAAGGCCTCCGGATGTATTTGATCCACTGCTGTTTCCGGGGTCCAGTAGAGTATCATTTCCGGATTCAGTCTGAAATTTTCCAGCTCGAATTATAAAGCTGCCGCCTGATTCTGAACATTTAAAAGCCTCTTGCATTGTTAAATCAAGAGTAAGTTCTGTCGGATCGGATAACACTGTAGTTTTATACCCTCGTGGATCACCTGTAATTGCGTGTGAAATCCAACTTTCATCAATGGAAATTGTTTTTGTACTTGTAACAGTAGTTGTTCTCACATTACCTGTATCAGTATAGGTATGTGTTGTTGTAATTTGTTTATCGGCTCCAAATAGTTTGTCAATCAGCTCTCTTGGCATTTCAGCGATAAAGCGTGTCCCTTCATCAGGGTTTAAGGAGATTTTACAGTATGCTAATGGTGCGACTCCAAATTCTTCTATAGAAATACCTACTCCATAAGCGGATAATGTATTAACAAGTCCATTAATTGTATCTGTGGCGTTTACGGTTATACTTGCTTCTTCTAATCCGGTAGCAGTGCTGCTTAATTTTATTGTAAAACTTACTGTGCTGTTGTTGAAAAATTGACCTATTTTAGAGTCTGCACATAATGGTATGTTTTCTACGCCTTGATAATATCCAATAGTAGGGTCTCCTTCAACCGCGAGCCCTTTTAATCCTTCTCTGCTTGTCGTGGTAGGAGTGATAACTGTTTGGGTTGTGTAAGTTACTACAGCAGTACTGGATTGTGATGTTCCAACTGTGGTAGCACCAGGCTGTGCAATAGTTCGAATGCCTAATTGTTCAAACAGATTTCCTTTGACATAAGCACCATTAGACGATGTCATTGTAATAACGCCATTATCCATAGTCATATTAATGTCATATTTAGCCAGTAGGGTTTTTAATTCTCCAAAAGTTTTAACAGTGCTTGGGTCAGCGGTGTTTTCACTTATGAAACTGCCATTTAAGTATTCACCATTTGTAAGCGCAACAACATGCGCCTCTCCGCTAGAATCAATTATTGTACCGACAGCTGCTTTTAATGTAGCCATAGGCATATCAGGAGCTACTGCCTCAAATTGATTGCCGCTGAGTCCTCCCGAAACAGTTGTACTATTTGTAGAAGCAGGTGCTGAGCGCATTGGAGCGGTATAAGCATTATAGTCGGTATCTGTTGCTGAGCCAATCGTCGTGTCATAAGAAGCTTGGTACATCAGTAAAAAACTGTGTGTTTCATTCATTTCCACATAGTTTCTGATATCATCTGCCTCTGTGGCAACAACAACTTTAGTATAATACAAAGTACCGCTTGTTTTCGTAACAGCCGTTGTAATTGTGCTGCTTGAAGCGTTTGAGCTGATTCCGATACCTAGAGCTTTTCCAATGCCTTCGTTATTTGCCAAATAATTGTCGCTTCGATTATTTAATGAAATAACACCATTGTTCATAGAAGCATCTATGCCATATTTTGAAAGATAATCAAATAAATCTCTAAATGTCCAGTTCTCGTTTACTGCGACATTATTTGAGTATAAACCATTTTGGTTATTGATATATATAACATTTTCATATAATGAACTGTTTGTATCAATAAAATCAAAAATCAAATCACTTTCAACCGCATCTCTAACGCCGGTAAAAGTAACAGTCGTAGTTGAAGTAACATCCTGAGCAATGGTTTTGTTGATATAAATCACATTAGAAGTAACTGAGCTTGTTGTCGATTCAACATCAAGTCCCAAGGCAGCTGCAATATCAAAAGTGCCTCCAATAATTGAACCTTCTGAGATGGTAACAATACCATTAGAATTAATAACGGCTGTCATACCCGCATTATTCATAGCATCCAGAATATTGCCAATAGTGCTTGTGTTTGACAATGTTATTGTAGATGTAACATTATTACTATTTTTGATGATGATTGTGTCGCCATTATTGACAGTTACTCCGTCAATGTCTTTTAATAGAGTGTTTTTATTCGCAACAGTACCTTCAACAAGAGTAGATGTGTATTGTAATTTGTTTGAAGTTTGAGTTGTTGAGCTAACTTTCGGATTATCCCATCCGAAGGCTCTAAGTAATCCTAAATCTCCATAATCTTCAGAAATGATGGCATCATTTAATACAATGCATCCGTCATCCGTAAATTTTATGTCATATCCGTAGCCTTGTAACTCGTTTACCAAATCTCTAATAGTTGTATTTTCTGTGATATCGATTTTATCATTAGCGTCTTCTTCTCGAAGTTTTATGTGAAAACGTCCTGCTTTAATCCCAAGTTCTCCCAGTTTTGTATCAAGAGTAGCTTGTTCATAAACGGTTTCTATTTTATTTGTTTGAAGAGTAGTTGAAGTATAACCTGAGTTTACTCCTTGAAGATGTAAAGCATTAACAATTCCTGTATTGTCAATATCTCTGATATCATTTGTGCTCAAATTTATGCTAAATACACCGCTATTTTCATTATAGCTTGCTTTAGCCCCAATATTATTAAGCTTTTCGATGAAAGACTGAATAGTTTCGTCGTTTCCGATTTTGAGGTTTCTTTCGATTCCGTTAACGGTAACTCCGATTTTTCCAGCTTTTACTCCCAATGACTCCAATGTAGAACTTAGAGTTGCTGTAGCAGTAACTGTTTGCGTTGTTATGTATGAATAATTACTGGAAGCTTGTGTATTGCTTGCAAGATTATTAACATTAATATTATAAATGCCTTCTTGCGCAGAGCTGTTAGCAGTTGCTGTCAGAATATTGGCTTTTGATGAGATAGCAAGATTTTGGGCAAATAAATCCATACTACTCACGCCAAATTTGGTATCTGTAACTTTTTCTATAACAGAGCGGAAAGAGTTAAAGAAATTTTTGATGCTATTGAGCGTTTGCTGTGATAATAGAAGGTTTTCTTTTTCAGCCTGATAAATCTCTACTTTTGCTCTTTTAAGTGCAGTTAGAGATTCAACCCATGAAGATGTATCTAATCCGGATGCAAGTCCGCTAAATGAGATACTCATTGCTATTCGCCTTATATTACCTTATGTTGTAAATTGGGGTGTAAAAAGTTTGTGCTGAAACCTTCAAATTGCTCAAAATTATTTAGGTGTAAGGCTTCCTGTAAAGTTTCAATACTTTTTGTTCAAAATGTATTGAAAAATTTCTTAATACCTATTTATTATAGCATATTAGAACACGCTTGTGAACCCCCGATTGCGGAAACCGTTTTGAAACCTGCTTGGGGCAAGGGTTTTTGACTCCGTTTTCAATACATTTTGAACAAAAAGTGTACAAGTATAGCTACCGGCATGCGGGTTGCAAAATATTATATTTACCCCTAACCCAAGAAAGAGCTGTATTGATTTTGGAATTTAGATATAATCATATCCATCGCCTTGAACTTAGCTTCAAGTCTTGTTTTGTACCTGTCTGCAGCTTTGTTTGTTTTTGTAATTTTCTCATCAAGCTTAGAAATTTTCTTAGAATAAGACTTTTCAGCACTCGCGAAGTATCCTGTAACTCCGCCTAAAGCTTGTTCAAGTACATCTTCAACCTGAGTAAGAATTCCTTTTTGCTCATCAGTTCCGACAAGGAGTGATTTTAGGGAACTCAAGTCAGCACCGAAAGATTCAATAAACTTGTCTTTGTCAAAAGAGAGCTCATTAATGTTATCAGTTCGGATGTTACCAGAAGAAGCAGCCGCAAGAGAAATCCCAATTGATGCAAGGTTTTTGAAACTTCCTTTGTTCGCAATAGAACTAGTCATCAGACTTCTAATCTGATTTCTGATAAGTCTTAAAGTAGATTCACTGCTGAGATTAGCACCACGCGCAACTTCTTTATCAACATTTGCAATCAGCTCGTTATATGCATCAACAATATCAGAAATAGCGTTTGCCGCAGTTTCTTTGTCTTTTTCGATAGTTAGAGTGACGGCTTCATCGGTTGTAATATCTTTAAGATTTAGTGTTACACCCTGAATCCTAGATACATCGCTTGTTACGGTGTTTGAAGTTGAAGTGAATCTTGTACCGTTGATTGTGAATACAGCATTTTTACCAAGTTCTTGTGACTCTGTATTCATAACCTTTTTGCCGTCCTGAACGCTCGTGAATCCCATTATGTCGGTAAAGTTACTTGTTCCTGCTTCAATGTTTATTAATGAAGCACCGCTTGTTTTTGATTTAATCACAAATTTTCCGTCAATGCTGTCCCAATATGCGGTTGCATTGCTGTCATCACTGTAGTTAATTTGTGAAATTATATCATTGATTGTTGTTTTTGAATCAATTGTAATTGTTGCGTTACCAACTTTGAAATTGCCTTCTGTAACCTGTCCGCGAACAAATAAATCTGAAGTTGTTACGGTAGAATTATTGTTAACGCAATATAAACTTCTTGAACTTACTGCTTCTCCTTTGGTGTTACTTGACATACCTGTAATAGCGGCAAAGTTGCTTGAATCGGTGGTTGTACCGACGACAACATCACCTTGATTAGAGGATATTTTAAGATATCCGTTTTCAAACGTCATCGCAACATCAGAGAATTTCGCGGAAATTTTGCTTCTTAAGTCACCGAATGTTTGATTCGAATCAACTTGTATAGTTGCTTTTTCGCCATTTCTGTAAAGAGTTAATGTACCATCAGAAATGTTGAGTAAGCTTAATTTAGTATTATAGTCTGCGTAGTTTGCAACAGAATTGTGCTTTTCTTCAACAATCACTTCTGTTGATTTAACTTCTTTTGAGCTGGCTGAGTAGCCGCCAAGATCCGAATTTGCTGTTAAACCTAGTCTGTAGGATGAACCATTTCTGGAATTTATTATTGATAACGAATTAAATCCGCTTTGAATCATAATTTTACCATCGGCAATAGTTGCCTCAAGTCCAAGAGCACGGAACTTGTCAAGGAAACTTCCTATTGTTTCATCAGCAGTAAGGTTTATTTTCATTGTTTCATCATTGAACACTACTTGGATTGAATCAGTAGTTCCAAGAACGCCGCCTTTATAAATAATATCGTTGATTCTTGTATCTTCGGTTGCATTTTCCGTAGTAGTTACTGTTTTATTGTATCCGAGTTGTGTAGAGTGGGTGTATGTTTGATTTTTTGTAGAACCAAACAATTTATCTACAATATTAGAACTGTCGGATGCTTTTGATGTAGCAATATACGAATCGCCTTCTGCGTGAAGTCTGATTGTTGTGTTATTATTGTTTGTTACAAGACTTGATTCAATGCCGAATGAACGTAACGAGTTCATAAAATCACCTAATGTATCATCAGAAGAAACATATAGGGTATGTTTAATCCCGTCTTTGTATAACAGGTATTCTCCTGTGGTTACGCCAAGGTCTGATAATTTTGTATCTCTCTGAGCGCCTTCTGTTACGCTGGAAGAGTTTGTTACACCCACAGGTGAGCTGCTCTTGTAGGTTGTGTTGTGAGACCATTTGCTGTTATCAATACCAAGCAAAGTCAGATCGGCAACGTAGTGTATATCTATACCGTCTGTGCTTGCAGTAAAATTACCATTACCTGTTAATTTTAATCTTCCATCGGATGTTATTGAACAAGATAGACCTGTTGATTCCAATTTGTTGAACAAATCTGCGATAGTATCGCTGTATGAAATACTAATTGTAGTTTTGACACCATCTTTATTAATATAAAAAGCGCCATCTAAGTCAGTGTTAATCATAGTACCATTTAGGTATAAATCTTCAATAGTAATATTATTTAATTCTTTTTCAGATATTGGTGTTAATTGTGTTTTGTATGCTCCAAAGGCTAAGTCTATCTTGAAGGCATTGTTTATACCAATACCTCTCCAAATATAAGCACCATTAGTACCGCTTAGTGTTATCTTGCCGTTTGAACAATTAAGCGCGATATCGTACATTGCGAGTTTTTCTCGGACATCTCTGATTGTATCTGTTTTATCTATGCCAATACTTTTGCTATTGCCATCTTTATCAACGACCCTAAAATATCCATCTGTGTTAGTATATCCCAACTGCTCCATAGTTGTATCCCAGTTTGCGGTTCGGGTTTCTTCTTTTTGTAAATGGTCAGATTTAGTATTTGTTATAGAACCGGAGGTTTGGACATTTGTTTTATAACCGTTGCCTGTCATACCAAATGCACCGCCAAAGTCGGTAATATATGCTTTATCAGAGTTTGAACTTGCTATTGATACTTGTCCGGTTGTCTTAGAGTAAACAGCATAGATACCCATATAACCGAATTGGCTATTGATTTGACTGAGAGCATCTTCAATTCTCATAGTTTCATTTAGAACAAGCGAATATGCGTTTCCGTTATAACTTGCTGTAATAGTTTTGTTTCCAGACTGCCCGATATCTTTTAACAGGGTAGTAGAAATAGCAGTGTTTGTGGACTCTTTTGTGAGTTGCTTACCAGTAGAAGTATTCTGTTTTATGTTTTTAGTAGTTGTTGTATAAGTTTCTTTATTTCCGAGGTTTAATGCAGTTCTAATTTCACTGTCCATTGACAAAATATAGCTGGTGTCTGAGCTCAATATATGGAATACACCAGCAAGCCTATTTGCCTCGGTTCCAATTTCGGAATTTATACCTTTATCAGCAAGTTTATCTATGAAATCACCAACTGTATCAGAAGTTCTGATTGTAATTCTGCTTGAAGTTCCGTTTTGAACAACAGTCATATACCTTGTGCCTGTTAGCCCAAGTTGTGCAAAGGTTGTATCTTCTGTTATTGTGTGTGTAACCTTTGAAGTAGTCTGTGGTAAATCCTGTGTTGTTATTGTATAGGATAATCCTTCACCGATTTTTCCGGTTAAACCTAAACGTTCAGCAACCCTACTGCTCATATCGGTAATAGCCCAAGTGTTAGAAGAAGACGGATTCTGGGATATACTTATAGTTCCAGATGATGTAACCGATAAATCGATTCCATAGTTGCTCAGCTTATCTGCAATTTGACCAAGCGTATGACTGCCACCTATTCCAATAGTTGCGGTTTCAGTGTTGTCTTTGTTTATTAATGTTAGATTATAGGCATAAGGCACTTTGCCATCAATTGCAATACCATAATCAAGGAGCATTCCTTCACCCAAATCATTTAATGTCAGATTTCTCCAATTACTGTTTGTATCCAGAGTGGTTGTTGTGCTAGTTGTTATAGTCTTTGTTTTTGGTGTAATAGAGTTACTTTTGTTGACACCTAGTATATCTGTATTAGTTGCTCCAATACATCGCCAATCGGTCATTGTTGCAACCAGTAAAATTCCGTTTGTTCCGTTGATTT
The DNA here is from genome assembly GCA_023662705.1 of Candidatus Gastranaerophilales bacterium. Taxonomy (GTDB): domain Bacteria; phylum Cyanobacteriota; class Vampirovibrionia; order Gastranaerophilales; family Gastranaerophilaceae; genus CAG-196. Next base: position 11,136 of record JAMPIM010000043.1, read on the forward strand.
TCGCGGAAACATAGTCATTACTTGCATTGTTTATTTGCCATATGAATTCGTTAACGGTCATTGAAGAATCAAAATTAACCATAATTGTTCTAGTTTCAGAATATATGGATTGTATAGTCATTGTACCTGTGTTTCCACTGCTGCTCCCTGTACCAGGGTTAAGAGGGGTGTCTATTGAATCTTTAAGGTCTAGTTTTCCAATTTCTATTTTCATCGTTCCGCTTGTTTTTGAGCCAAAGTTGAATAAAGAACCCAATGTTGATGTGCCGGTTACAGATGGTTTAGTAGTGGACGTAGTAGTAGTTACAATACTCAGCTGAGACGAAGTAATTGCTTTTTGTGAATAGGTTGTTATTGATGTTACTGTATAGTTTTTGCTTGTAGTCAGTTCTGACATACCAAAGCCCAAGGCGCTTTTTACTTCTGTTGAGCCAAAACCGGAAATAAAATGAGTTCCAGTGCTTGGATCTAAAGTTAAAGAGGTAGTTTTTATTCCAGAACTATTGATATTTATGCTTATACCTACACCTTCCGCTTGTAGTTTATTTACAATATCACTAACCGTATCATCATAGGATAAGGTTATTGTTTTATCCCTGACCCCTGTTTGCAAGCTGTTTAAAGTAACAGATAAATCATAACCAAATAATGTAATGCCGGTGCTATCTTGTAATAATGTTTTCAAAGTTGTATTTTTATCAGCCATACCAATTGTTACGTCATCGACACGATAGGTTAGCATTGATCCAGTTACAGCAGCTCCAGTAATCCCTGCTTGGACACTTGTACCGCTTGTTACAGTTGTGATTGTATAAGTTACTCTACCTGAACCCAAAATGTTCGCGCCAACAGTTGTATTTGTGGTAGATTCAACAGTTTGGATTCCAAGCTGTTCGAAGAGCTCTCCTTTTACATAAGCACCGTTTGAGGAATTGAGCGTTATGACTCCGTTGGACATAGTAGCCGTTATGCCATAATCAGCTAGTCTTGAAAATAAGTCATTGAAAGTTCCGACGTATCTAATATCGTTTATATATTGTGTTGCTAAAAGAAGTGTATTTGTTGCAAGGAATTCATGTTCGTTTCCTTCGCTATCAACGATTGTACCAACAGCTGCATCAACAGTCTTATATTTTACTTGCATTGCTGTTGTATCAACATACGTAATCGTACGTTGTGTATTGCATGTTACATAAGAATTAATTTGATCACTTTGTGTTGCAACAACATTATGTGTATAATACAGTGTCTCGCTGGTTTTGGTAACAGCACTTGTAACGGTACTGCTGGAAGATGTAGAAATTGTTCCAATACCAAGTAACATTCCAATACCGATGTCTGAACGTAAATAAAAGTCCCCATTGTTTTCTAATGAAATTACGCCATTATTCATAGTAGCAGAAATACCATAATTTCCCAAATAATCAAATAAATCTTGGAAAGTCCAATCATCATCTACACAGGTATCGCCATTATTACCATTATTAGGACCTTCTATGTAAATCCAGTCGTCACCTCCATATAAGTCAACAAAATCGCCAACCAAATCACTTTCAACCGCATCTCTGACACTAGTATAGGTGACAGTTGCAGTCGAAGTAACATCCTGTGCAATGGTTTTTCGGACATAAATAGCATTAGAAGTAACGGAGCTTGTAGATGATTCAACATCAAGTCCCAAAGCTGCTGCGATATCAAAAGTGCCTCCGACGATTGAACCGTCAGAGATTGTAACAATGCCTTTGGAATTGATACTTGCAGACATACCTGCACTATTCAATCCGTCTAAAACATTACCGATAGTGCTTGTATTTGATAGTGTTATTGTAGAAGTTTGGTTATTACTGTTTTTAACAATAATTGTATCGCCATTATTAACAGTTACCCCGTCAATATCTTTCAACAGAGTATTTCTGTTTGCAACAGAGCCCTCAACAAGAGTAGATGTATATTGCAAAGGTTTGGATGTTTGGGTTGTTGAAGAAGCTTTCGCATCATCCCAACCAAGTACATCTAAAATACCTGTTCCGCGGTCTTCAATCATTCCGCAGTTTAATGTAAAGCGTCCATCATCAGTAAGACTTGCTTCATATCCTGCATCCTGAAATGATTTGATAAGATCTCCCAATGTCTGATTAGAAGAAATGTTTATTGTTGTTGCATCAGAAGAGCTGCCGTTTGTTTCAGGAAATACTCTTATATTACCACTTTTGATTCCTAATTCAGAAAGTTTAGTATTAAGAGTAGCCTGTTCATAAACGGTTTCAATCTTATTAGTTTGTAGTGTATTGGAAGTATAACCGGAGTTTACTCCTTGAAGATGTAAAGCTTTGATAATACCTGTGTTGTCAATATCTCTAATATCATTAGTGCTCAGGTTTATGCTGAAAACGCCGCTGTTTTCGTTATAGCTTGCTTTAGCACCGATATTATTAAGTTTTTCGATGAAAGATTGAATAGTTTCATCGTTTCCGATTTTGACGTTTCTTTCGATACCATTTACGGTAACCCCGATTTTACCTGCTTTTACCCCGAGCGAAGTCAAAGTAGAACCTAATGTAGCAGTAGCCGAAATCGTTTGAGTTGTAACTTGTGAAAATCCGCTTGAAGCCTGAGTATTGCTTGCAAGGTTGTTAACATTGATAGTATAAATGCCTTCTTGTGCTTCGCTGTTAGCTGTAGCAGTCAGAATGTTGGCTTTAGATGAGATAGCAAGATTTTGGGCAAATAAATCCATACTGCCCACACCAAATTTAGTATCTGTAACCTTTTCAATAACAGAGCGGAAAGAGTTAAAGAAATTTTTAATACTGTTCAGCGTTTGTTGAG
>JAMPIM010000044.1 GCA_023662705.1 Candidatus Gastranaerophilales bacterium
GTGCTCTATCAGGTCTGTAGTTGAAGAAAATAACTGCATCATTATCATGAATTCTTGACTCATCGCCGCCAATGACTGTTGGAAGAACAAACTCATCTGTTTCGCCTTTTTCGTAAGATTTCTTAACCCCTTCTATTGCTGAATCAGCTTTTTCGCCTTCGCCAAGAAGAAGCGCGTTGTATCCTTTTTCTACTCTGTCCCAGCGATTATCTCTGTCCATAATATAGTATCTGCCGATAATAGTTGCAACAGGCGGTAAGTTATGTTTCTTAAGCTCGTCTTCAACAATTTGTAAATATTCACAAGCACTTGAAGGAGGAGTGTCGCGTCCGTCAAGGAAAGCATGTACATAAACTTTTGTAAGACCTTGTTTTGCAGCTAACTGGATTAGGGCAAGTAAATGATCTAAGGAAGAGTGAACGCCGCCTGTTGAAACAAGACCGTAAATATGAAGTGCGGAATTGTTCTTTTTTGCATGTTCAATTGCTTCTAAGAATTTTTCGTTTTCGAAGAATGAACCATCTTTGATTGCGTTATTGATTTTTGATAAATCCTGATAAACAATTCTGCCTGCACCAAGGTTAAGGTGTCCTACTTCACTGTTACCCATTTGTCCTGCTGGAAGTCCTACAAATTCGCCGTCAGCATGAATAATTGTTGATTTTTCTTCTTTAATTAATCTTGGTACATTAACCGGATGTGAAAGTTTTGTAGCGTCAAATTGTTCTGAGCCTTTAGAAATTCCCCATCCATCCATTATGCATAATAAAACTCTGTTCATGTTTATTGCTCCTCCAAATATCTCTAATTAACCCATCCAATATAAGACAAACACGGGAGCATGTCAATTCTACAGTGTATAAAAGGATATTCTTTTTCCGCCGTAGTTTTTTTCTTTAATAAGAGTAAAGTGAGGGATGTTTAAATCTTCTGAATGTTCAGCAATAATTATAGAATCAGATTTGATTTTTTCAAAAATGTTTTCATAAATCCCGCTCATATATGGCGGGTCGATGTAAATAACATCATAAGTTTTTTCTAATTTATTGATTAATTTTAAACTGTCGCCGATTTTTAGATTTGCTTTTAGTCCTAATGTCTCATAATTTTTTTTGAGGATTTGAGCTGATTTGGGGTTCTTTTCAAAGACAAGGACTTCGTCAAAACCTCTGGAAAGTGCTTCTAAGCCCATAATGCCTGATCCGCCGAATACATCCAGAAAACTTTTTCCTTCAAAGTCGCCAATAATTGAAAAAAGAGTATTAAAAACTCCCATTCGGACTTTAGAAAGAGTGGGTCTTGTTATTTTTTCATCAGGAGCTGTGACTTTTCTCCCCTTATATTTACCCCCTGTGATTATCATTGGCTGAATTCCAGTTTCTCTATTTTTACTTTAAATACGCTTTCAATATCAATGCCGTTAAGAATTCCTGTAATCAATTCTTCAGGTACAATTCTATCGCCCAGATGAGGCATTAAACCAAGAATTTTGACATTGGAGTATTCTTCAATAACTCTGGTGATGGATGTCAGCAGGCTTTTAGAGCAATTATCGTAAATGTTGTTGATAATTACTCCGCGAATTTCGATTCCTTTTTCCTGTGCCGTATAGATGGACAGCAGTGCATCGTTGATTGAATCTTCTTTTGGTGTGACAATAAGCAGACACGGTGCTTGCATACGTTTAACCAAATCAACGGTTTGAATTGAAGTTGAAATTGGACTCATTAAACCGCTGTTTCCGTCTACTATTGTGCAATCATGAGTATAAATAAGTTTTGAGTATTCTCCGTTAATCAGTTCTATATCAATTGCTTCGTTTTCATTTTCTGCTGCAATTAACGGCTCTGCTTTTGTTTTGAATAAATAAGAAACATGTGTATTAATATATGGGTCGATATTTTTCACAAAAGATATATCAGGAGACTGAACAAATCCGTTGACCTCTATTCCTCCAGTTTGTACTGGTTTATAGACAGATGTTGAGTATCCGAGGCTTTGCATGGTTGCTGCAATTCCTGCTGAAATAAAAGTTTTTCCGTCTCCGTGCTTTGCTGATGTGATGTAAAGATTTAGCATAGCTTTATATTAGCATTATTTTAAAAATTGGACAATCCTTAAAAATTATTGTATAATTGTCTTATCAAATTTATTAGTGTTATTAGGAGGGCCTATGAAAGAAGAATTTACAACTAATGCCAGAAGATGGTATGACAAAGATCCGGTGTTATCTTCTGCAATGAAAACTCTTGAAGAATCTGATGACGAATCTCAGATTAAAATAGCGCTTAACCTTATTAAAATCATTACAGAACACAATATTTCAAACTCTGAATATGAATCTGTTGAAGATATCGTTTCTGCTACAGAAGATGTTCTTGAAACAACAAAAAAAGGTCGTTGGTATGACCTTGACGGCACTTTAAGAACTGCTATCAGTCTTCTTCAAAACTGTCCTGAGTCTACAAGACATGAGATTGCTAAACAAATGGCAAAAAATGTTATTGAAATCATCAAAAAAGAAGAAGATGATGAAGATGAAGCAGAAGAATAGCAAATAATATTTTTTACAAGTTTTAACCTCATTGTTATATATTAGCAATGAGGTTAATTTATGCCTAAAATAAAAATGACTACGCCAATAGTAATGAAAGCTCTTGAAAAAATGAATAAGCCGACAAAAATCACTGCTCCTGATGTAGAGCCTATTACACGCTCTGTATTTGATTTTTCAACAGAAGAGCTTGGATTCTATAAACATAATGGAAAAATTATAAATATTATTTTCCCAAGATAATTTAATCTACATCAATCGGGCTTCTCTGAATCATTTCGATAGCTTCACGAGCTGTGAAAACTAATGCTTCAGGAATGTTTGATATTGTGCAGAATTGTCTTAATACGTCAACTACGCGCTTAAAGCATCTGACAATATCGCCTTCACCCATATCAACCTGATCTATGATTGAATCCCATTCGGCACCGTTTACCCACATTTCAATAAGCGGTGAATAGTAGCCGTTAATATACATCGGGTCTTCTACATCATAGTATTTTTGTTTTTTGTCTAAATCACGTTTTATATCTTTTATTTTGTTTAAAGTTTTACGAACCGTGGTTGACAATGGTATTTGAGAAAATAAATCAGCTCTCATATCTTCCGTAGTCAAAGCACAAACTACAGAGGCAAGTTCAGCAGGAGTTAGATTTTCCAATACTCCCGAGAAAATGACTCTTGCTAAGAATAGTTCGTTTTCAGAACGTAATTGAGAGATAGTAACTCCTTGTTCTGTAGGATAATCTTCTTTTATATAGCCATAATCACATAGAACAGCTCTGTGAGCTAAAAATTTGTTCCAGAAGATATCTTTCTGCTTCTCTATTTCTTTATCAAGAGCTTTTTGTTTAGACTGATATCTGTTAAGTACTTCTACAGATTTCATGTGCTTTTTATAAAGTTTGCACTGGTCGCACTGGTAAGAGTGCATCATATTTAATAATTCTTTTGTTTTGTTCCCGAATTCGATAACATCAGGGGTTAACGGTCTGTTCTTTTTCTTTTCTTGTTTTTGGATAACTTTAAAAGTTTTGCGGTTCTGAACATACATATCTCGGATTTTATTGTATTCAAGTAAATCTTCCGTAGTTCGTTTGCAGTAGCAGGAGAATGAATTGCATTCGTCAATCTTTTCCTGATTAAACTCTTTTAATAACAGCAATGGTTCAATTCTTGAATTTGAAGAAAAATATCCGAAACTTTTTAACACAAGCTCTTTAGCTTCTTCCAGCGAGAATCTTTGTAATAGATTCAATACCATCGAATAGCTTGGTGAAAATTTACTCTCAAGCGGATTGGCGTCGCTCAAAACTAATTCTGCCACTTCTTCAGGAGTTTGAAAAGCGGTTCCTACAATAGTTACATAGCCTATTTCATCCATTCCGCGGCGGCCTGCACGACCTGACATTTGCAAAAATTCACTTGGTGTAAGAGTTCTGTGTCCGCTGTCGGTACGTTTGCTGATTGAACTTATAACAGTTGAGCGGGCTGGCATGTTGATTCCTGCCGCAAGAGTTTCTGTTGCAAAAACTACTTTGATTAAACCTTTCTGGAACAGTTTTTCGACAAGAACTTTCCAGCCCGGAAGCAATCCTGCGTGATGAGATGCAACACCTTGAAGTAAATATTCAATATGTTTGTTTTTATATAAATAAGGATTTTCTGCAATATATTCATCTATAATTTGGCGGATTTGCTCCTGCTCTTTTGGAGTGACAAGGCATAATTCTGCACATCGTTCCATCTGTTCATCACATTTTTTACGTGAAAAAGTGAAATAAATTGCAGGAAGCATATCTTTTTCGTGCAAATTCCTCACAACATCTTTAACCACATTTTTCTTTTGAACAGGTTTTCCGCGTTTGAATTCTTTTTTCTCAGGTTTGATTTTTTTGTTTAAAGCTCCTGATGGAGTCAATAACGGCAATATTGTATTTGGCTGAGATGAGTCAAAATAATAGAATCTTAAAGGAACAGGACGAAAATCCGTGTTAATAAGCTCTGTTCTTGAATGCACCGTATTAATCCAGTCTGTCAATTTATCTGCATTTGCAACGGTTGCAGAGAGCGCAATTATCTGCACGTTTGTCGGACAGTAAATAATACTTTCTTCCCAAACTGTTCCGCGTTGTTCGTCATTCATATAGTGAACTTCGTCCAAGATTACATAACGTACATCTTTAAGATTATCTGTAACAGAACCAAAATTTGTACCGTAAAGCATATTACGAAATACTTCTGTTGTCATAACAACGATTTGCGCATTTCTGTTAAAAGAACTGTCACCTGTTAAAAGTCCGACTTTATCAGCCCCGTATTTTTCTGAAAAATCACTGAATTTTTGGTTAGAAAGAGCTTTTAGAGGTGTTGTATAAAATACCTTTTTCCCTTCTTCAAGAGCTCTATGGATTGCGTGCTGTGCAATAACAGTTTTTCCTGCTCCGGTTGGGGCACACACTACAACACTCTTCCCATTAGTAATACATTCGCAAGCTTCTTTTTGAAAATCATCAAGCTCGAAAGGAAATTCGTACATATAAACCTCGTTAAACTATTCTTATTATATTATGACATAAAATCTACTTAATTTGAATCCCTGTAATATATTTGACTTAAGCCCGTTTCCGCGTTATTATTTCTTTATGATTAAGATTTTTATGTGTTTTTTATCATTAATGATTGCAGTTCCCGTTTTTGCTGGTGAGTTTGAAAATGCAATGCAGAATAGTAATAGAGTGTTTTTATATATCTATACACCTTCTTGCGGCTATTGTAAAAAATTTGAGCCAAATTATAAAAAACTTGTTGCCGCTTACGGGCAAAAATGCAAATTTGTAAAAATTAACGCTGAAACCGAATATGGTGCAAGAATTGGCTATAAATACGGTGTAAAATATGTACCGTATGTGGCTTTGATTAATCCAAAAATACAAAAAGGGGTAAAGGTTACTCCTGATTGTTTATTGGATTATGCTTGTGTAAGTAAAAATGTAAATGCATTTATTAAATAGGAGGAAAAGATGAAAGGTATCGTTTTAGCAGGTGGTGCAGGAACACGTTTATATCCGGCTTCACAGCCAATATCTAAAATTCTTTTGCCTGTTTATGACAAACCTATGATTTATTATCCGCTTTCAACTCTTATGCTTGCGGGTATTAAAGATATTCTTATTATTACAAATGAAACCGATTATGAAAATTTTATTAAGTTATTGGGTAACGGTTCCCAATTTGGTTTGAATCTTCAATATAAAATCCAGTATATACAAAAAGGGATTGCAGATGCTTTTCTTCTTGGAGAAGATTTTATTGCGGGAGATGACGTTGCGCTTATTCTTGGAGATAATATTTTCCACGGACACGGTTTTTCTACTTTAATGAAAGATGCTATATCAAGGAATAACGGTGCTACTGTATTCGGTTATACTGTTAAAGATCCTGAACGATTTGGAGTTGTTGAATTTGATAAGAATAAAAAAGCAATTTCTCTTGAAGAAAAACCAATGCTTCCTAAATCAAATTACGCAGTAACAGGGCTTTACTTCTATGATGACAAAGTTTGTGAATATGCCAAACAATTAACTCCTTCTGCCAGAGGGGAATTAGAGATTACGGATTTAAACAGAATGTATCTTGAAGCAGGGGCTTTGAATGTTGAGATTCTCGGGCGCGGTTTTGCTTGGCTGGATACAGGAACCCATGATTCAATGTTACAAGCAAGTGTCTTTGTTCAAACAATGGAATTAAATAAAGGGGTTAAAATTGCTTGTCTTGAAGAGATTGCTTATAACCAAGGTTTTATTTCCAGAAAAAAATTGTTGGATGAGATTGAAAAGTATGGTTTAAATAACGGTTACTATCAATATGTTAGAAATGTTATTGCTCAACCTCGTCTGGAAGAATTATTAGTATAAAAAAAGAGCTTCTGAATTTTCAGAAGCTCTTTTTTTTGTATCTAGTTATCTTGAGTGAAATCTCTTCTTAGTACATTATTCATTCTGTCAGAAGCTTTATCCGCACTTCCGGTTTTATAATATAGTCTTGCAAGAAGGATTTCTCTGCTTGTTGACGGTGACATATTATAAGCTCTTTGGGCAAATGACAATGCTGTTCCATATTTTTTAGCTACTGCATAGATGTTTGCGATTTCTTCGTAGCAGTCTGCTTTTTGTTTAGAAGTTTCTGCAACTTTTACTGCATCATTAAATGCGGAAATCGATTTTACTAATTGTTTATCGTTTTTTAAATCTTTTGCTTCGGAAAAAGCTTCTTCAAAACTTTTTGCTGAATCTGATTCATAGCTGTCATTGTTGTTATCTGAAATATTTTCTAACGGAGTAAGCTTTTCATTTGAATATGATGGTTCGTCGTTTGAACCCCTTGTTTCTGAGAATCTTTTTCTACTGTTTTCTTCTTCAACAGTATTATTTTCTTCTTCATTATCGTATACGCTGTCACTGTCTTCAGAATTGTTATCTTCATCAGCAGGTAAGTTTATTTCGTTGTTAACGCTTGGAATATCAGAATTCTCTGATGGCAAATACTGATAAGCATTTGCAACAACCATAATAAAAATAAATAAGATTAAACCAATGATAGCTATAAGCTTTGCGCTTCTAATATCAAATTTATCCATACTTTCATCTCCTTACTATTTACCCCTATATTCTACACCAAAAGCAAACATTGCAAAATCATATTTTACAGGATCTTCAGGACAGAATTCCCTTAACGGTTCCATTAGTTCCAGTACGGCTCTGTAATCATTGCTTTTCCGTTTAAGCAGCCCCATTTCTCGTGAAACTCTTGCAACGTGAACATCAAGCGGAATTAGCAAATCTTTTGGCTGCATAAAATTCCAAATCCCTAAATCGACAGGGCCTTTTCTAACCATCCAACGCAAAAACATGTTCATACGCTTCATTGCGCCGCCATTATCAGGATTAGGTATCATGTGATAAAATCCTTGCCCTGCTGTGCTTGGTGCATTTGAATAAAAATAATCAACAACGGTTTTGTCTATACGTGGTGAATTATAGCCGTATTCAAATAATTCTTCCAGTCCTTTTGATTCATTATATAGTTTGCTGAGGATTTCAAAAATAGGGATAATATCGTTCTCTTTAGAAAACCTATATTCAACTCCCTTTAATGAAGTAAAGTCTCCGTTTTTTATAAAACCTAAAATATCATCATTCGCTTTATTAAAAATTTCTTCCAGTTTTTTTATAAAAACTTTTCTGTTTCCGTATGCAAAAAGAGAGGCAATAAATCCGAGAAGTTCACTTTCCTCTTTTGTTTTACCCCTGTGAATAAATTGTATCGGGTCATCTTTTATGAAATCAACGGTTTCATATTTTTCAACCAGTTTATCAAGCTCAATTTTTGTTATCACTTCTTAATTCCTTAAAAAACTCTTCTAATATTTTATTACAAATATCCTCTTCTATGCCACCATAAATTTTTAAATTGTGTGGTAAATGTATAACTGAAAATGCCCCGTATTGATTATTGTAACTTCCAAAATAAAGAGTTTTTATTCCGCTTTGAATAATCGCCCAGCCGCACATTGGACAAGGTTCAAGAGTGACATACATTTCGCAGTCTGTAAGCCGGGATGTTCCGAGTTTTTTTTGAGCCTCTTTTATGGCAAGCATTTCTGCATGCGCTGTAATATCGTTGTCAACTTCCCGTCTGTTGTATGCTGCAGCAATTATTTGCCCCTCTTTTTTGATAACACAGCCAATCGGAACATCAATTTTACATTGTTGTGCTTGAAAGATTGCGTCTTTCATTAAACTTTTGATCCTTCGCCCCAGATTTCGTCATCATAATAACCAAGTTCAAGGTGTCCTAAAATGACTGTATCGCCATTTTTTAGACCATAGTCATGAAGCACTTCAAATACCCCCATGCTTTTTAGAATGTTTTGAAGTCTGACAACTTGTTCGGTATTACGCGCATCCGTAACTTTTGCAAGACGATTAATTTTACCGCCTGAAATCAGATAAGTTTCTTTATCAAGCTTTGTAACTTCAAAAGAACTGTCGTCATTGTCATACGCACCTAAATCTTCTTCAATATCAATATCAAATTCAGGTTTCGGAATTTCGTCTACTTTTTGGTCAATAAAATGAAGCAGAGGTGCTAAATTTTCTTTTGTTACGGCAGAAATTAAGAAAACATCAGGTGTAAATTCTTTAAATTCTTTTTCAAATTTATTCCTGTCTTCTTCTGTTACGGCATCAATTTTATTTAAAACAACAATTTGATAAAGATTCGCTAAACCTTCTGAATGTTTGCGCAGCTCCTCATTAATAATCTTATAATTATTAACAGGATCTTCTGCTGTTAAATCAACAATATGAACCAAGAATCGGCAGCGCTCAACGTGGCGTAAGAACTCATGACCGAGTCCTATACCTTCGGATGCACCTTCAATAAGTCCAGGGATATCCGCGATTACATAAGAGCCCGCATCAGATTTTTTTACAACACCAAGATTTGGAACAAGAGTTGTAAAAGGATAATCTGCAATTTTAGGTTTTGCAGAACTTACCGAACTGATAAATGTTGATTTACCTGCATTAGGCATACCTAAGAGTCCGATATCTGCGATTAATTTAAGTTCAAGTTCAAGAATTCTTTCAATTCCAGGTTCTCCGGGTTCACAGAATTGAGGTGCGCGTTTTTGTGCTGTCGCAAAACGTGCGTTTCCGCGTCCTCCGCGTCCGCCTTTGGCAATAAGAACGGTTTGTTCGTGTTCTGTAATATCAGCAATAATTTTGCCTGTTTTTGTATCGCGTACAATTGTTCCTAAAGGTACTCTTATATAAGTATCTTTTGCACAAGCTCCGTGCATACCTTTAATCCCGCCGTTTTCGCCGGACTGAGCTTTATAAACCGATTTGATTTTAAAGTCCAACAATGTAGACATATTCTCATCTGCAACGAAATAAATATCACCGCCGCGTCCGCCGTCACCTCCGGCTGGCCCGCCTTTATCTACATATTTTTCACGTCTCCAAGCTACCATGCCGTTTCCGCCATGACCTGATATTACCCTAATCTTTGCTTTATCCAAGAATTTCATATTTTAACCTTTTGGCGGGACACATTCCGCTATTTTACTAATTATATTTACCCATTCCAAGTGTCCCTTTGGAACAGATTACCAGTTGGTTCACGCTGGTTGGATTTTGTTGTATTATAATATTACTATGAACAAGATTAAGAAAACATTATTCAGTAACAAACCTGTTACAATTGACGAAAATTCACTTATTATGGCAATAGAATCAAGCTGTGATGAAACAGCTTGTGCAATAGTTAAAGGCGGAAGAGAAGTTCTGGCGAATGTTGTTGCTTCTCAAATAAAAATTCATGAAGAGTTTGGCGGGGTTATTCCTGAGATAGCTGCAAGAGAACACTTGGAAGCTGTTAATGTTGCTGTTGCCGAGACTTTTAAACAGGCAGGTGTAAAACCTGAAGATATTACAGCTTTTGCAGGAACTGTGGGGCCTGGTCTTGTCGGTTGTTTGTTAGTTGGTTTGAATGCGACAAAGTCTTTAGCATTGGCTTATGATAAACCTTTTATCGGCATAAATCATTTGAATGCTCATATAAGTGCTAATTTTATAGATACAGAATTGAAGCCTCCGTTTATTGCTTTATTAGTAAGCGGCGGTCATACACAAATTATTGATGTTAAATCTTATTCAGAGCTGGAAATCATTGGTGAAACTATTGATGATGCTGTTGGCGAAGCTTATGACAAAGTTGCAAGATTAATCGGGCTTCCTTATCCTGGGGGACCTAAGTTAGATAAATTGGCGCAGGAAGGTAATCCGCATGCATTTAAACTTCCTGAAGCAAAAGTCGGGGGTTATGATTTTAGTTTCAGTGGTTTAAAAACGGCTGTACTTAGATTGGTTAAGAGTTTTGACGGTCAGGAAATGCCTGTTAATGATATTTGCGCAAGTTTTCAGGAATGTGTTTCTTCAACCCTATTGAAAAAAGTTAAAAGAGCTCTGGAGGAAAGAGGTTATAATCAGGTTGTTTTAGCTGGCGGAGTTGCTGCTAATTCCGAAATCCGTAAGAAAATATTTAACTTAAAAGAAGAAGGCTATGATGTGTACGCACCTATAATGAAATATTGTACAGACAATGCTTCTATGGTTGCAAGTGCTGCATTTTTCTTTGATAAAACCTTCGATGATATTGATGTAGAAGTTTTTTCCAGAGTGTAAATTTTCTCCTTGCATTTTTTATGTGTTAGGAATATAACGGAGATTGTAAGAAGTTAGACACATAATTGGGGAACGGAATTTAGATAGTTATGGAATACTTTATTTTATCTATTGAAATCCTGCTTTTTGGTGCATTGGCAGCACTTTTGGTAAAAGAGAAGTTTAAACTTAAAGTTTGCTCGATTTTTACTATTTTTGCTTCTCTAACAGCACTTTATCCTGCAGGATATGTTTTATTTACGGGAAATGTCTTAAGCGGAACTTTTAATCCAACACCTTTGTTTGGAGAAATTGTTTGTGCTATGGACCCTCTTTCAGCTGTATTTACGGCTGTTATTTCAGTAATGAGTTTGCTGGGTGTAATATATGCCAACGGCTATATGAAACCTTATTTAAACAAAGGAATGCATACTTCTTCGCATTGTTTCTTTTTAATGCTTTTAATCGCATCAATGCTTGGGGTTGTAACTGTTCAAAACGGTTTGTTTTTCCTTATCGTTTGGGAGTTGATGTCACTTTCATCATTCTTCCTTGTTATATTTGAAGGTGAAAAGAAAGATGTTTTGAAAGCAGGTATTAAATACCTTGTTTATATGCATTTTTCAGTAATATTTATTATTGCAATGATTGCAATGTTGGCAAATGCTTCAGGAAGTTTTGGATTTGGTGCTTTTGCAGAAGCTGTTTCTAATAATCCTCAGCTAGCAAACGCTGCATTTTTATTAGCATTTGTAGGTTTTGGTATTAAAGCAGGTTTTGTACCATTCCACAACTGGCTGCCTGATGCTCACCCTGCTGCACCGACTCACGTATCAGGGATTATGTCAGGTGTAATGATTAAAACCGGTATTTACGGTATTTTGAGAACACTGCTGATTATTGGTGTTCCTTCAAAATTTGTATCTTATGTAGTTCTTGTAGTTGCTGTTGTTTCAGCTCTATATGGCGTTTTATATGCGATTACACAGCACGATATTAAACGTCTGCTTGCATACCACAGTATTGAAAATATAGGTATTATTGGTATTGGTATTGCAGTTGGAATGCTTGGTTTGGCGTATGGTAATAATATCGTTGCGGTATTAGGTTTTTCAGGTGCTATTCTTCACGTGGTTAACCACTCTATATTTAAAGAATTGTTATTCTTCGCGGCAGGTAGTACTTATTTGAAAACACATACAAGAAATATTGAAACATTGGGCGGTTTGATTAAAAAAATGCCTTATACAGCTTTGTTATTCATTGTTGGTTCAGTTGCAATTTGCGGCTTGCCTCCGTTTAACGGTTTTATAAGCGAATTCTTAATCTATGCCGGTATGCTGCATGGAATCCCATCTTCTGAAATGGGAATGTTTATAACACTTGTTATTTCAATCGGTGCTCTTGCAATGGTTGGTACAATGGCTGTTCTTTGCTTCTCTAAAGCATCAGGTATTATGTTCCTTGGCGAAGCAAGAAGTGAAGCTGCTGCTGAGGTAAAAGAAGACGTAAGCGCAGTGATGATTATACCAATGAGTATTCTCGGTTTGTTTACATTGCTTATTGGTGTATTACCGCAGTATGTATTGAAATTTATATTCCCTCCTGTTGCACAATTTGCAGGTAGTCAGGATGTTGTCTTACCGATATTTGAATCACTTATATCAGTAATGCAGCAATTGAGTATTTGTTTAGGTATATTCTTGGTAATGCTTGTTGTGTTCTTTGTTCTCAGAGCTCTTATCAATAAACGATATGAAGAACATTGCACCTGGGGATGCGGTTATAACAGAGCAAATCCTCACATGCAGTATACTGCTTCATCTTATGCAAGTCCGTTTATTTCAACATTGAAACCTTTATTCAAAAGAGTTTCTCATATTAAGAAACCTAAGGATTTATTCCCTAAGGAAGCTTATTATGAACTTGAAATTGAGGATATTGAAGAAGCTTATATTGTTAATCCGATTGTTAAATGGGATGAAAAAATATTGGCTAAGTTTGAAAGAATTCAAAACGGTAATATGCAGCAATACATATTATTCGGTTTAATATTCCTTGTATTAGCTATCGTTGGATTGGTAATTTGGGGGTAGAGGAGAAATCTTATGTTAATTAGTTTATTAAATATATTAATACTTCTGATTGTACCATTCTTGATGATTGGTGTGATTAAAAAAACAAAAGCCTTCTGGGCAGGCAGAAAAGGTGTAAGCTTATTTCAGCCTATGTGGGATTTTGCGAGATTATTAAAGAAAGATGCTGTTTACAGTACAACAACTTCATGGGTATTTAGATTTGCTCCTGTTGTAGGTTTTGTATCTGTAATATTTGCAGCACTTTTTGTTCCGTTGGCAACAGGACAGTCAATTATTTCTTTGCCGTTCGGATTCATTATATTTGCTTATATTTTAGCTTTCGGAAAATTCTTTTCACTTATCGCTGCGCTTGACACAGGAAGCAGTTTTGAAGGTATGGGTGCTTCAAGAGAAGCTTGTTTCTCAACAATTGTAGAACCTGCTTTCTTTATCACGATTGCTTCTATTGCTGCATTGAGCCAAATTTATTCATTTGAAAGTTTTAAACATATCTTGAACGGTACAGGTATTTATGGATACTTGATTATAGCTCTTGCTGTAATTACTTTGTTTATAATGCTTTTAATTGAAGGTTGCAGAGTTCCTGTTGATGACCCTACAACTCACTTAGAGTTAACTATGATTCACGAGGTTATGATTCTGGATAATTCAGGGGCTGATTTAGGTTTTATTACCTGGGGTGCTGCAATCAAGATGTTCTTATTTGAAGCTTTGATTGCAAACTTAATCATTCCTGCCGGACTAAATGATTGGGTTTCAATTGGAGCATTCTTATTAATTGTATTGTTGATTTCAATGCTAATCGGTACAATAGAATCTTCAATTGCAAGATTCAGAATGACTCACGTGTTTGAATTCATATTTATTATGACTTTGACTGCGCTTCTAATCCTTGCACTTGTAACTTACAGAATATATGGGAATTAGGTTATGGAAAATATTTTTATAATTTTACTTGGTTTATCAATGATTTATATAGCCTC
>JAMPIM010000045.1 GCA_023662705.1 Candidatus Gastranaerophilales bacterium
CATCCTGATTTATTTACTGTTTTAGGATTAGGAATTCTTTTTTATATAATATTTTTCCATGGCATAGGGTCTTACGCTTTAATGGATGTGGATGAGTCAAGATATGTGCTTATGGCACGTGATATGTTTCATTCTAAAGATTTTATGACTCTTTATTTGAATAATGAGTATTTTTTTGAAAAACCTCCTTTGTATTTTTGGGGGGAATGTTTATCTTTTGCATTATTCGGTAAGGTGAATGAATTCACTGCAAGGTTCCCTGTGGCTTTATACGGAGCATCTTGTTGTTATTTGTTATACTTTATAGGGAAGAAAATTGTATCGCGTTTATACGGCGTTGTAGCAGCTCTAATTCTTGCAACAAGTTTGGAGTTTGTTATACTGGCAAAATTTGCGATTTTAGATATTGTTGTTTCTACTTGTATTGCATTTTCTCTGTGTTTTGGTGTCATTGTTTATTTTTGCAGAGAAAGCCATAAAAAATATTATTGGTGGCTGTTTTATATTTTTTCGGCTTTAGCTGTTATGGCAAAAGGTATTCCGGGGTTTGTTGTTCCTTTTGGTTCAATGTTTTTTATATCAATTGTTTCAAAGAAGTTTAAAGATATCTTTAAACCGCAGTATTTTATTCCTGGCATAGTGCTATTTTTATTAATTGTTTTGCCTTGGCACATAGCAATGTTTAAAATGTATAACCCTCTGTTCTGGGATGAATACATTGTGAAACATCACTTAGCAAGATTTTTAGGTTCAGAAGTTATAAATAGAGAACAGCCATTCTATTTTTATTTCTTAACTCTTATGTGGGGATTTTTTCCTTGGATATTGTCTTGTCTTGTCGTTTGGGGGAAAAAGATTAAAGATAAACGCTATATTTTTAACTTTGAGGAATTGACTAATTCACAAAAATTTAAAATTTATAATATTATAATTGTTTTATTTATATTGCTGTTCTTTTCTTCCTCCGGTACAAAACTGATAACATATATTTTACCGATATATGGCTCGTTGTCTTATATTGCTGCCTTTATTTGGACTGATTATATTGAGAAAAGAAGAGATGAAGGTTTAATAAATATCACTAATTATATTCTTGGCGGACTGTTTTTGTTGATATCTTTAGGAGGAATATTAACTCCTTTGTATTTACCATCTCAGATTCTTGCAGATATTTCAACTGTTAAAACTTTTTGTATTTTATCCTCATTTGCAGTTGGGTTAGCAATAATACTTTTTACAAAGAAAAGAAAGTATGTTGCTGTATTTACTTCAATAGTTATTTTTATGTCTATATTTTCGGCTCATGCTACTGAGAAATTTTTTGAGATTGATTATAAATTTGGTCAGGATGATTTGATGGAGTTTGCAAAATATGCTGATGAACATGATGTTTCTTTGACTACATTTAATTTTGGACATAAATATTCTCTTATTTATTATGGTGGAGAAAAAGTTGAATTTGGTACCAGATTGGAACCTGAAGATTTGGAAAAGACTCTTGATAAAGATAAGAATATGGTTATTATCAGGATAAAAGAATTAAACAAGTTAAAAGATAAAAAATATGATATTATCAAAATGGGAAGAAAATTCGCATTGATAGAAGAGGATGAATAATGTATCAATTTATAAGTGATTTAATGTTTTATGTAATCAAGCCTATTGCATCATTGAGTATGAAAAGACGAGGTTATACTCAGGATTCTATAGATAGAAAATGCGGATTTATACCGGAAAATGGATTTACAAAAGATGATAATGTAATAATGTTCCATGGTGTTTCTGTAGGTGAAGCTGTTGCATTGGAAAACCTTGTTAAAGCGGCAAGAAAAGAGTTTAAGGATTCAAAAATTGTTGTAACTACGGGAACTCATACAGGTCAGGATATTGCTAAGAAAAAATTGGGAGAAACTGCTGATTTGATAACCTATTTCCCTGCGGATTTTCCTAAATGTATTCGAAGGTTTCTTGATAAAGTTAATCCAAAAACTGTTTTTATTGCCGAAACCGAGATTTGGCCAAATTTTGCGATGGAATGTAAAAAACGCGGGATAAAATTATATATTATTAATGGAAGAATTTCAGACAGTACGTTTAAGTCTTACAATGCTTTGAAACTAATTTTTAAATATTTCTTAAGTTTTTATACAGGAATTTTTACACAGAGTGATGATGATAATAAAAAATTTCTTACTCTTGGAGCTAATCCTGAGACAACAAAAAAAATGGGAAATTTGAAATTTGATGTTAAAAAACCTGATGGAGTAAAATTTAATAAAGATGGGGCTCGTGTAATACTTGCAGGTTCTACGCATCAGGGTGAAGATAAGATTGTTTTAGATGTATTTAAGAGATTGAAAGAAAAATATTCTGATTTAAAGCTAATTCTTGCTCCAAGGCATTTGACAAGAACTGATGAGGTCAAAGGGCTTATTTCGGAGTATGGTTTTAATTTTGACTTACGTTCTAATAATCGTGATAATTTAGATGGAATTGAAATTTTACAGCTTGATACATTAGGCGAATTGGGAAAAATGTATGAGCATGCAGATATTTCTTTTATTGGCGGAAGTTTTAATAAAACAGGCGGACATAATCCTTTAGAATCGATTGTTTGGGATAAACCAGTTCTTTCAGGTCCATCTACACACAATTTTAAAGATATTTATAACATAATTAAAAAAGCTCATGCCGGTTTTGTAGTAAATTCTGAAGAAGAATTCTTTGAAATTGCCGATAAAATGCTTTCGGATAGAGAGTTTTATGACGAAACCGTTGCATCAGGAACAAGGGTTTTTGCGGAGCAGCAAGGCGCTTTAGATTTTGTAATAAATGTATTAAAGACCAATTGTCTGTGATAGGATAGTCTTATGGCTAATTTGATTCCACTTCACATTCACACGGAGTATTCATTGCTTGATGGTATGATTAGGGTTGATGACCTTGTTGATTATGCTAAAGAGAATGAGCTGCCTGCAATTGCGATTACAGACCACGGGGTTATGTATTCTGCGGTTGAGTTTTATGAACTTGCTAAACATAAAGGTATTAATCCGTTAATTGGATGTGAGTTCTATGTTCATAATAGTGATATTCATGTAAAAGACAGTTCAAATAATCCGCTGTATCACCTTATTTTGATTGCGAAAGATAATCAGGGTTATAAAAATTTAATCAAACTCGTTTCAACAGCCTGGTGTGAAGGTTTTTATTACAAACCCAGAATCAATTTTGAACTTTTGAAAGAGTATCATGAAGGTTTGATTTGTGCTTCTGCTTGTTTAGGCGGCGAGGTTTTGCAAAATCTGCTTGCAGGTGATAAAGATAAGGCAAAAGAAACTGCTTTAAGATATAAAGAACTTTTTGGAGATGATTATTATATTGAGCTGCAAGATCACGGATTAGAAGATCAGAAGAAGACCAATCCAGATTTGATTAAGCTTGCACGAGAGCTTGATATAAAAATGATTATTACAAATGACTCTCACTATTTGAGAAAACAGGATGCTGATGCTCAAGACACTTTATTATGTTTGCAGACGAACGCTAATAAAGATGATGAAAAGCGTTTCAGTTTTCCTAATAATGAGTTTTATGTAAAATCAAAAGATGAAATGCGTCAGGCATTTTCTTGGATGGATGATGCTACATTTGAAGAATGTGTGCAGAACACAGAAGAAATTGCTAATAAATGTAATGTAGAAATTGAACTTCACAATGCTCCGCTTCCTCATTATGATGTACCTGATGAATTTTTGGCTACAGCAGATAAAGTTGATCCTAAGATTATTGAACGTCTTAAGAAGAAAAATAAAACCGAATCAACTGATGATGTAATAGAAGAAGCAATTTATATTCAAGGTATTGAAGATTATCTTGAACATGTTGTATTTGAAGGTTTGAAAAAGCGTTACGGCGACCCTGTTCCTGAATCTATTGTTGAGCGTGCCAAATATGAGCTTGGTGTAATCAACCAAATGGGTTTCCCTGCATACTTTATGATTACGTGGGACTTCATTCATTATGCAAAAGTCAACGATATTCCAGTTGGTCCGGGAAGAGGTTCAGCAGCAGGTTCAGTTGTAGCTTATGCGCTTGAGATTACTGATATTGACCCGATTTATCATAAACTGTTGTTTGAAAGATTTTTGAACCCTGAGCGTTTTACGATGCCCGATGTCGATATTGACTTTTGTATCGAAAGACGTGGAGAAGTAATCGATTATGTTACCCAAAAATATGGCGAAGACAAAGTTTGTCAGATTATTACGTTTTCGACTTATGCTCCAAAAGCGGCTTTTAAAGGTGTAGGACGTGTTCTTCAAGTTCCTTTTGCAGAAAGTAACAGAATTACAGGGCTTATTGAACCTGCGCTTGATGTAGCAAGAGCGACAAATCCTAAAGCTGAATGGTTAAGGGATATTATTGCAGCAGAAGGCACATCCGATTTTAAACAGCTTTATAACGAAGATTATCAAATCCTTAATCCTGAGAGCGGTAAAACAATAAGTTTTAAACGCTGGGTTGATATGGCAATTGCGATTGAAGGCTTGAAATGCGGTACAGGTACTCACGCTGCGGGGGTTATTATTTCACACGCACCTTTAGATACGATTCTGCCAGTTCAGCCTTCCAAGGACGGTATTGTACAAACAGGGTATCCTAAGCATGAAGCTACTGAGGTTCTTGATCTTCTTAAAATGGACTTTTTGGGCTTAAGAAACCTTACTATGATTACCAAAACCTGTAAGATGGTTAAAAAATACAGAGGGATTGATGTTGATATTAACCATATTCCGCTTGATGATAAACCAACTTACGATATGCTCGTTAAAGGTGAAACAATCGGGGTATTCCAGCTTGAATCTCAAGGTATGATGAACCTTGTTAAACGTCTTAAGCCTGACGTATTTGAAGACTTGGGCGCGCTAGTTGCTTTGTTCCGTCCGGGACCGCTTGGTTCAGGGATGGTTGATGACTTTGTTGCCAGAAAGCACGGAAAACAGGAGATTACTTACGCTCATCCGCTTTTAGAACCCGTATTGAATGATACATACGGAACTATTGTATATCAGGAACAAATTATGCAGGTGTTCCAGGTTCTTGCTGATTACTCACTCGGCCAAGCAGACCAGGTTCGTCGTATGATGGGTAAAAAAGACCTTAAAACAATGGAAGAGCAAAGAGGCAAATTCATTGAGGCTTCTGCTAAGCATGAGATGAAAAAAGAAGATGCCGAAAAGCTATTTAACCAAATCTTGGCATTTGCTTCATACTGTTTCAACAGGTCGCACTCAGCAGCTTATGCTTTTGTTGCTTACCAAACCGCATACTTGAAAAAACACTATCCGGTAGAGTATTTTTCTGCACTGCTTTCAAGTGTTGCCGATAACAAAGATCAAACACAGTTATATATTGAAGAAGCTCAAAGATACGGATGTAAAGTTTTAGCGCCTGATGTAAACAAATCTTATCTTGAATATGCACCGGACGGAGATAATATTCGTTTTGGTATGGCTGCTATTAAAGGGGTTGGAGCTCCTGTTGTAGAAGCTATTATCAAAGAGCGTGAAGCTAATGGTGATTTCAAGAGTATTTTTGATTTCTGTAAGCGTGTTGATGCAAAATATGTTAACAAGAAATCTCTTGAAGGTTTGATTAAAGCAGGTGCATTTTCTAATATTGAAAAAAGCAGAAAACAGCTTTTTGAAAATATTGAACATATTCTTGACGTTACTTCAAAAGAAGCTAAAGACAGAGCTATGGGACAAGTTAGCTTGTTTGCAAGTGTAGAAAATGCAGAAGAGTTTTCCGGGGTTCAATATCAGCTTGTTGGTAGTGACGAAGAATATACTGACAAAGAAATCCAGCTTTTAGAAAAAGAGTTCTTAGGATTTTATGTCACATCACATCCTCTATTTTCAATCAGAGATAAGGTTCAGTATTTGACAACACATAGAATAACGGAACTGAATGATGTTCCTGAAGAAGGTGTTGTTACTATTTGCGGACTTATTACAGCAACCAGACAAATTCCTACAAAGAAAGACCCTTCAAAATTCTTGAGATTTGTTACTTTAGAAGATTTGTCAGGCAAAGTTGATTGTGTATGCTTCCACAGAAAGCTGCTTGAATATGGAGAAATATTGGAGCCTGATAATAAAGTTGTTATTACGGGTAAAGTACAGCATCGCGGAGAAGATCAAATCAGTCTTGTAGTTGACAGTGTTAAATCCGTTGAAAATTCAAATATTGTAACAGTAAGTCTTCTTGATGAGATTAAATATGAAGAATTATGCGGAATCAAAAATATTTTAGCAAAATACCATGGTGATGATCCTGTGATGATTAAACTTCCGCCGGTAAACGGATATAGTACCAGAATTATGACCTCTTCAATTTTCTGGGTAAATTCGACTAATGAGTTGGTTAATAATATCAAGCAGGTATTTCCAAACAGAATTGATGTTTCAATAAATTCTCTTGATAAACCTATTGATTCTGTTGTATAATACTCCTAATATGACGGGGAAAGATAAAGAGAGCAATGTTTTTTATATAACTCACAGCGGTGAACTTTTGTTCTGGCTTGTAGTTGTTCTTATTGTTGTTGCAATTACTACCGTTACCTATATGGTGAAAGAGAAAAATGCGGATAATGATTATCGGGTGTTTTTACCTGATGTAGACGGTTTAATTGTGGGTTCTCCTGTCAGGATGATGGGTATAGAAGTTGGTCATGTTGTTAAGATTAAACCGATTAAGGATGAAGTATATGTTAAATTTATTTTAACTAATCCTGATGTCTATATTCCGCAAGGTACTGCTGTAACAGTGGAATTTAGCGGTATGGCAGGTTCAAGGTCGTTAGAACTATACTTGCCTGATGAAAATACTTATGTAGATGAAAAGTCACCTTTGATTACTGTTATGCCTCCGAAACGTCTCCATGATTCGTTGGGGTTGTTGAATGATATGTTTAAAAAGATAGATGAAATTATTTATACATCAACATCTTTTGGTAAGAAATTAAATCTGGATTTGCCTGAAACTGGTAAATCAGCTGATATGAGCGGATTTTTGAAATATTCAAATGATATGATTGATGATACAGAAGCAAAAGCAGCAGAATTTAGGAAGTTTTTAGGAGGTAAGCATGAATGAAAAATATAATCATTTGAAAATTGTTTCAAATCCGATTGTGAATCAGAGTTTGTGTACAATGCGTGCAAAAGATACTGATACTCAGGGGGTAAGACTTGCAGCAAGAAAACTTACCAGAATTCTGTTGTATGAAGCTACAAAAAACTTACCGCAAAAGGATATTGAAGTCGAAACTCCTTTAACTAAGTTCGTTACTAAAACAATTAATCCTGATATTACAATCATTATTTCTCCTATTTTGCGAGCAGGGCTTATTTTTACGGATGAGGCTGTTGATATTCTGCCTCAGGCAACTATCCGTCATATAGGTATGTATAGAGATGAAAAAACATTGAAGCCCGTTTGGTATTATAATAAAGTTCCTATGCCTGTTGATAAACCTGTAGAAGATTATTATGTTTATATTACCGATCCGATGCTTGCTACAGGAAATTCACTGATAGAGGCTATTCGTTTGTATGTAGAAAAAGGGATTCCTGAAACAAATATTTGCTGTGTTTGTATGATAGCTTCACCGCAAGGCGTACATGCAGTGTTTGAAGAGTTCCCTGCTATTACATTAATTGTAGCGGCAGTAGATTCTCATTTGAATGAGCGCGGCTATATTGTTCCGGGGATGGGTGATGCAGGTGACAGAATATTTAATACATAATAAAAAAGACCGATTGAAAAATCGGTCTTTTTTATTACTACATCTTAGAAGAATTAACCTCTGATACCTAGTTCTTTAATAAGGCTTCTGTAACCTTCAAGGTCTTTACCTTTTAAGTAAGAAAGAAGTCTTTTTCTTTTACCAACCATCATCAAAAGACCACGTTTTGTTGCGAAGTCTTTTTTGTTAGCTTTCATGTGTTCAGTAAGTTCAGAAATTTTCTTAGTTAACATAGCGATTTGAACTTCAGCAGAACCTGTGTCCTTAGCGCTTGATCCAAATTTTTCTACGATTTCTTGTTTGTTTTTCAAATTGATAGACATAGTTTTTTCCTTTTATTTGTGAGGTATCTTCAGGAAGGCTCGACTTCCAACCATTCATTTACCCCTTGTGAGTGATTATTGGCGTAAGCACTCTACAGGGCTAAATATATTACAAAGATAAAGCGCTGTCAATATGGTTTTCGTCGACGCCTTTGTAATTAATTCTGCCTGATGTAATCGGCTGTCTGTAATCCGATTTATTAATTGAGCGGGCTTCTACAAGCACTGATGGAGGCAGGATTGACCATTTATATAAAGCTGTTGACATTCTGCGGTAGAACTTGTCCAGCCATTCTATTTTTTGTTCTTTAGATATCGGATTTTTCTTTTCGTAAACAAATTCTATATTAAGAAAATCATTGTATCCTTCGTTTTTATTCTCAATTCTCCAAATGATTTCGTCCAGAAACTCATAAGGCATAAGCGCATCTTCTGCATTCAATGTTTTTCCTGTTTTAGGGTCAATTGCAAGCTCTGCCCCCGGTTTTTTAAGAATAATCGCTTCAGGAATTGCATTTTTAACTTCGCGGTTTTTATTTAACCAACGGGCAAAGGCAAATAGCTTTGTTTTAGGAACATCCGCTATTGGAGCAAAACCTCCTGACATGTCACCGTTAATAGTTGCATAACCCATATAAAGTTCTGATTTATCAGATGTTGCGATAGGAATGCAAGAGCCGAACTCATTACTTATTCCCCATAGGAACATTGCTCTTGAGCGTGCCTGAATATTATCAGGAGTAAATGAAGTTTTGTACCTGCCGTCCCATTTAGTTTCAACCACTTTAAATAAATCGTTTAGACACTCTGTAGTAGTATCTACCATAGGTTTAATACTTGCTTCCGTAAAATTGATTCCAAGGTTTTGTGCAAGCTCTGCTGCATCGGACTTGCTTTCTTTAGAGGTAAGTTTTGAGGGCATTGAAACACCAAAAACATTTTCTTTCCCAATTGCGTCTGCAAGTAATACCGCACAAACGGTTGAATCTAAGCCTCCTGAGAGCCCTAATACGGCACGTTTGAATCCGCATTTAAAGAAATAGTCCCGAATTCCTTGTACAATCGTTTTATACGTCCTCTCCAAATCAGACTCGTATTCAAGCGTGAATACTTTTTGTTCGGTTAAAGATTTTTCTAGCCCATTTGTCAACGGATAAATTTTACCAATGTTTTTTGTCGGATTAACAATAAGAAACTGTTCTTCAAATGATTTTGCACGTGCCAATAGGTTCCCGTCAGCATCAAAAACTCTGCTTGAGCCGTCAAATGATATATTATCAATTGCACCAACCTGATTCACATAAATAATAGGCGTTTTATAGCTCTTTGAAATGAAAGAAAGCATATTATGCTTTAACTGTTCTTTTTTTGCTCTTGTAGGAGACGCAGAGCAGTTTACAAAGAGTTTTGCTCCTGCTTTATGTAATTCTTCAATCGGGTCTTTTGAATAAAGATTTTTTTCAAAGAAGTTTTTGTTATTCCAACAATCTTCACAAATAGTAATTCCGATACCTTTATACAATCCGCCATTCAATCCTACAACAGGTGATGGTTCAATGTATCTGTAATCATTAAATTCGGAGTAGTTTGGTAAAAGAGATTTTCTAACTATGCCCTGAATTTTACCTTCTGAGAGTATTGCAACAGAATTGTAATAACGTTTTCCCTCTGCATTTTTAGGACGAGGTTCAATAAAACCTACTAATGCAGTAGTGTTTTTTGTAATTTTGGCTAATCCGTTTAGCCACCTAACATTTTCTTCTACAATTAACGGATGTCTGTCAATTGTATCTTCAATAGGGTAACCCATAAGTGCCAGTTCAGGAAAAACAACCATATCAAGTCCTATTGTGTCAGCATACTTGATATATCTGGCTATTTTTTTTGCATTGTATTCGATATTGCCAACAATTGGGTTTATCTGTGCCATGCCTATGAAGCCGCCACCGGATACTATACTTTTTAGTTCATTTATAATACTTTCATTAATTTTTTCATCACGTGAAAATTTGTCATCAACAATTTCGGATAGTTCGTATAATCTCATAATTTACCTCTCCACAAGTAATTTTACCACAAGCTACTAAGCATTTTGAATTATTTTTCAAAATTATTTATTACTTAACAGTTGAATAGAGGTTGACTATAAAAAAATCTATTATGCTAATATGAAAAAACTGTTCATATATTTTACAATTTTATTATATTTATTATCAAACATGCCGCTTCAAACCTATGCCGCACCGACTCATTCTGCTGAAATTTCTAAAATTGAGAATGATCTCTATGGATTTGATTATATAAATGATGAACTCAAAAACAGAGTTGCGCGTCTGGAAAAAACTATTTACGGTCAAGCATCTACAGGAGACTTAAATAAGCGTATTAAGAAGCTTGCAACTGATATTACGGCTGAACAAATCGGCTTAGAAATTACTCCATCAGAAGATACTTTCCGTGAAGATGATGTTGTTGCAGACAATACTGTTAATTATCCTATTGTAGATGAAATTGAGATGAAGCTTTTTAATCAAACATACAAAAACAGAGATTTTCATACCCGTATTGTTACAATTGAGAGAAAGCTTTTCGGAAAAATATACGATATAGAAGATTATTCAACAAGGATGGATAGAATTAAAGCTGAGGTTATGCCTCAGACTCTGGCAAGAGAAAATAATGATTACTATGACGATAATGCTATTTCTTCATCTTCTTTATCAGGTTTAAATTCTAATCGATTTTCTTCGATGCCTTACGGACAAGGTAACTACACACGTCCTTACGCAAATTACGGAGATTTTACGGGGGGAGCTTTCCCAACTCCGGAGAGTCTTGATGACGAGCTTGCTCAGCTTGAATATAATACCTTTGGTACCGAATTTTCACACGAAGATACAAAAAAACGCTTAAAACGCCTGAACAGTGTAAATAAAGCAAAGCGAACTTCTTCACGATATGATTCAAACAAATTTCAGCAGCGAATGTCAACTGCTATGGAAATCGGCGCAATGCTTTTAATGATATTGGCTATGGTGCTCTAGCGTGTATTTCCTTTGATAATATCAGAAATCCAAGGCAGGTAGCTATATAACCCCATTGCGGAGGTTATAGTTAAGTAAAGAATTATTGTTGTCGTAAATACCTGAATTACTGATAATCCAAAAAATAACGGCATATTCAATAAATATGGAATAGCATTGATTAAAGGGATTTTATATAAAATCACGTAAACCAAGCCTGCCAGCTGTGAAATCAAAAAGAATGCAATAGAAAGAAAAATAGATTGCATAATATGATACATCAAAAACGGTCTAACCTGTTTTTTTAGCAATGCAGCAATAATTAACCATATAAAACCAACAAATCCTGCGGATAAATATGTTCCTGCTGATAATAGACGTTCTATCGGATAAACTTTATGCAACTAAGTCATCCTTTCTTGCTTCATCAATATAATCATCAAGAACTTGAATAAATACTAATTTGTATTCATCATTTTCAGGTTTTAAGTTGACAGCAGCTCTGTATGAATAAATTGAGCGTTCAATTTCTCTATTCATATAGTAAACATTGGCAATAAGAACAAATATACTTGCATCCAGTTTGTTAATCTTAAGCGCTTCTCTATACTGTTCTTCTGCTTCAGGATACTTTTTGATGTTTGAATATAAGTTGCCAAGAAGAATATACGCGTTAACTTCATTAGGGTTAACCTGAATGGCCCTTTTATAAACTTCTACTGCTGCTTCGTAGTCTTTAAAATCAGATTTTGCGATTGCATAGCAGATGTAAGCTTTGTAGTTATCGCCATCAAGTGCAACAGCTTTTTCAAAATATTCGTAACATTTTTCTTTATCTTTTAATACAGCAAGGGTGTTTGCAATACAAAGAGCAACTGTTTTATTGTCAGGAGCCAGCTCAAATACTTTGTAATAATATTCAAGAGCCTGTTTGTAATCAAATAATTTATAGCAGACATTTCCTAAATCAACAAGAGCTGATAAGTTGTTCGGGTCAATCGAAAGAGTTTTTTCGTAATAAGCGCGAGCTTCAACATAGTCTTCAAAATCGTGGTATAAAAGCGCAATTGCATTATAAACTTCAGGGTCATTTGAATTAAAATCCAAAGTTCTTGAATAATAATGAAGTGCTTTTGAGAAATTTTTCATTTCAGCATAAGTATTACCAAGGTTATAGTAAACAAGATAATTGCTTGGGTTTACAAGAACAGCTTCATTAAAGTATTTGAGAGCTTTTTTGTATTCTTTTGCATAGAACCAGATACTACCTAAGTTTAACAAAGTCTGCAAGTCTTTTGGATCAATGGCAAGCAAGCTTTCATATACTGAAATAACTTTTTCATATTGATTATCCATTGCATAATATTTTGCAAGCTCGTGATAATGTTCAATATTGTTAGGTTCTAATGCCATCTTTAGAACTGTTTTTTCAATGGCTTTTTCTAATTCTTTCTTATCCATTTTTATACCTTATATTCTGAGTACTCTTCTGATTCTTTTAACCAAGTTTCGCGAGGAACGCTAAACGCGTGGTTCCAGAATTTTTCTATTGCGTAAGCATCTCTATCATCCTGATGGAGAATATGAACAACAACATCACCGTAATCAATTAAATTCCAACGGTTTTTTGCATCATTTTCTTTTCCGTGTGGAAGTCTTGAGAAAGTTTGTTTTACTTTATCTGCAAGATTTTCTGTTAATGCTTTAACCTGTGTTGAAGTTTGAGCAGATGCTATAACAAAATAGTCGGCAAACGATGAAACATTACTAATATTCAATATTGAAATATCCTTCGCAATTTTTTCATCCAAAACTCTTGCTACAACACAAGCAAACTTATATGATGTTAACTCTTCAGTCATTGATTTCTCCATACTAAATCATATCTATTCTTTTTTGATGGCGTCCGCCTTCAAATTCGGTTTTTAACCAAATATCTACTATATCAAGAGCAAGCCCGCTTCCTGTAATTCTTTCTCCCAGGCAAAGAATGTTTGAATTATTATGCATTCTTGTCATTCTTGCTGTGAATGTATCGGTACAATGAGAAGCTCTTATACCATCAAATCGATTAGCTGTAATTGACATTCCGATACCTGTTCCGCAAACCAAAATCCCTTTTCCTTGTGCTGCAAGCACTTCCTTTGCAACAGCTTTTGCAATTGGCGGATAATCACAGGATTCAGTTGTAAAACAGCCCAAATCAGAAACTTCATAACCAAGTTTCTTTACATGTTCAATGATTTCATTCTTTAGTCTGAATCCACCATGGTCAGAACCTATTATAATCTTTTCTGCCAAAACAGCTCCCTTCTAATATGTGTATTTTAGCATATAATAAGGAGCCTCGCAAGCGAGGCTCCTCTATTTATACTATTTTAAAGCTACAGTAATATCAGCTTCGATAGCTACTTTACCGTCAACATAACCAGTTCCGTGGCATT
>JAMPIM010000046.1 GCA_023662705.1 Candidatus Gastranaerophilales bacterium
GGTAAAACAAAAAATATGCCGACTTTATTATTGTTCATGGTATTATTTTACTATAAAAGAGGAGAAATTATGTTAGACTTATCAGCATTCGGCAAAAACGATATAAGAGGGATTTACGGAGAAAATGTTACGGAAGAGGTTTTCTATTATACAGGACGCGGGTTTGTGAAGTATCTGGAAGAAAAAACTTCCAAAAAACCTTCCGAAATCTGGATTACTGTTTGTCGTGATGCGAGATTGCATTCGCCTTCTCTTTCAAAATCACTTGTTGAAGGGATTCTTTCTACAGGGGCAAATGTTGTTGATTTGGGACTTGCACCAACTCCAATCGGATATTATTCGGAAGTTGTAGGACTTCCTCCTTATGTAACCAAATATGCTCAGGTTACAGGAGCTATGATTATTACCGCAAGCCACAATCCAAGCCAGTATAACGGTATGAAAATGACTTTTGCAAAACAATCATTGAATGATGAACAGATTAAAGAGGTTAAGGCTCTGACTGAAAAAGAATACGAAATGAAAATGCCTGCTTCTTTGAAAG
Source organism: Candidatus Gastranaerophilales bacterium (assembly GCA_023662705.1). Taxonomy (GTDB): domain Bacteria; phylum Cyanobacteriota; class Vampirovibrionia; order Gastranaerophilales; family Gastranaerophilaceae; genus CAG-196. Next base: position 545 of record JAMPIM010000046.1, read on the forward strand.
GAATTTATACCGAATACGACTTGATTCCTGATTATATCAGCGAAATGAAAAAAACTTTCGGACGTGTCGGCGAAGGATTAAAAGTTGTTGTAGACAGTGCTAACGCTACAGGCGGGGTGGTTGCTCCTAAATTATACAGAGCTTTGGGCTGCGAAGTTGTTGAACTTTATTCTATGCCTGATGGAAGATTCCCGCACCATCATCCAAACCCTAGCGATGAAAAAACATTGAATGATATTAAAAAAGCAGTTATTGAACATAAAGCCGATTTGGGTATCGCTTTTGATGGTGACAGTGACAGAATCGGCGTTATTGATTCCGAAGGTAATTCCATGACAGGCGACAAACTTCTTCTGATATATGCTCAGGATATTATCAAAAAGTATAACGAAAAAGGTATCAAACCGTTTGTTGTATCAGAAGTTAAGTGTTCTCAAGTGCTTTACGATACAATTGATGAAGTCGGCGGTGTTTCTGTTATGTGTAAAACAGGACACGGTTATATCAAGTCAAAAATGAGAGAAGTAGGAGCTGTTCTTGCAGGAGAAATGAGCGGTCATACATTCTTTAAAGACAGATATTACGGATTTGATGATGCGGTTTATGCAGGCTGTAGAATTATTGAAATTCTTGCAGAGCAAAAGAAACTAAACCCTGATTTCAAAATTTCTGATTTCTTGGAACCGTTTAATAAAATGTTCTGTTCTGCTGAAGTCAGACTATCTTGTCCAAATTCATTGAAAAAAGTTACTCTTGAAACATTTGAACAGGTTGTTAAAGAAAATCCCGATTTCTTCGGTTCAAAAATCAAAGATATTATCACGCTTGACGGTATGAGAATCGTATTTGAGCAGGGCGGTTTTGCGCTAATCAGACAAAGTAATACAGAGCCTGTATTTACTCTTCGTTTTGAGGCTGAAAACAAAGAAACTGCACAAAGATACGAAGATTTGATGGTTAATAAACTTCTTGAAATTATCAAAGAAAAAGCTGTTAATGCCTAAAAACAAACTTCAATAGGTTCAGATGAATGCTTTTGTTTCACAGGGATTTTGAATCCGAATCGATTGCGTTCATCCTTGCTGCTTTGGACAAAGATTTTGCCTGAATGTGCTTCAATAATTTTCTTTGATGCATATAATCCGAGCCCGATTCCGAGTTCGTTGTGGGTTGATGCGTAAGAAACGTATTGCGCGAAAATGGCTCTCTGCATATCTTTTGGAATATAAGGACTTTCGTTTTCAAATTCAAAACATGCTTTTGAACCTTCGGGGTAAATATTTAATTTCAATAAAGATTCTTTGTAAGCATATTTAATCCCGTTTGAGAGTAAGTTCATAATTACCCGCTTGATTTGAACACGGTCAGCAATAACAATATCTTTCTTTAGTCTTGAATCGATTGAAATTCCGACATTCTTGTCTTTTGCGACATAAATCATTTCGGATACACATTCCATAACCAAATCAGGAAGTGAAAACTCTTCAAAATTCAGTTTGACAGCGCCGTCATAGTTCCTGTATGTGGCTAAAAGAGAAGATAGCATGCCGTTCATATACCTGCATGAGTCAAGAATCATTTCTATGATTTCTGTCTGCTCTTCCGTCAGTGTGCCGAAGTCGCCTTTTAATAAGAGTTCCAGCCCTCTCATTTGTGCAATGGTAGGATTCTTTAAATCGTGTCCGATGGAGGCAACAAATGTTTCCCTCTGGGTTTGAAGCTGTTTTTCCGCATCAATATTATTCGCCAGAGTTATTATGCCTGTTACGTTCCCGTTAAAATCATTTATCGGAACTTTGTAGATTTTATAGCGGTGATAAGTGCCTTTGAAATCTGCAAACTCTTTTTCTTTAACAAGGATTTTGTTGTTGTTTAGTACAAAAACATTTTCTTCATATTCTTCCGCGTTAACCGTTGTACGGTCAATATGGATGTTTGTGAATGCGTCAAATCCTTCTTTGACAAAACTTTGAGATGGTTTTGTTCCTGCAATGTAATTCTGGTTCACATCCTGCATATAAATAAGCATGGGAATATTTTCCAGAAGTGATTTTAGTTGAAAATGTTTGAGTACAAATTTTTCTTTAATATTTTCTTCGTGTGTAATATCTTTTGCGATAGTTACAATTCCTAAAAACTCTTTGTTATCCAAAATCGGACTTGATGTTACGCTATAGATTTTTTCGGCATCATTGATTAAATATGTAATAGGATTAAGTTCTTGTTTAACTGCTCTGTCAACATCTTTCACAATTTTTGCGTTAGATTCGCTTAAAAATTCCGCAAACTCTTTTCCTAAAATAGTTTCATTATCCGATAATCTGAATAATTTACAAAAAGCAGGATTGGCAGTAAGGTAACGCAAATTCTTGTCTTTGTAGACAATCCCTTCGGGACATTCTTTGAAAATCAGATTAAGTATGTTTATGCAAAAATGTCCGATACCAATTCCGTTGGTTTTGTAGTTCCCAATGTTTTCCAATAGATTAGGTCTCCAATTAGTTAACATACCTATTCTACACTGGTAATATCCTCGCTTATATTAGCCACCTGTGCTATCTTTTATAACAAGGGTCGGACGACAACCGCGTTACTACAAGCCGGGAGTGAGGTGACAGGTTATCCTACGAGCGGGTTCGCAGATATATTGGATTATAAGTGAGTGTTGGTCGGTTTGGGCAGATGTTTCTGTAAGCGTTTTCAAATTTTGTTAAATCTTTTTTTGTCCAGCTTTTGTTTTCAATTGCATTAACTCCTGTTAGCTGCAAATGTTTCAAAACATCTTTTGGTGTTTCGAATGCCATTATGTGAATTTCAGGAATTACTTCACTTTGCGGGAACATTGTTTCCAGTTCTTTGGGTGAATAGTAATCAAGAACAGTTCCTGTTATCATGCCGATTTCTCTAAAATTTTCTCTCCCGAAAGTTGAAATAATCAGTTCTCCATCAATGGCAAGATGTTGTTTTAGGGTGTTTATGATTTCTTCAAAATTTTCGACCCACTGTAATGATGCATTAGAAATGATTAAATCATATTTTTGAGTATTTTGACTTATAAATTCTTCTATATCGTTGTTGACAAAAGATATTTGAGGATTGATTCCGCTAATATATGATTTGCATTCATCTACGATATCAAGTGCGGTATAGCTTTTAAATGTAATATTTTGATTAAGCAGTTTCGTTAGAAATCCTGTTCCGCATCCTATTTCAAGAATGCTTTCGTAATAATTTTTACTCAGAAAATCAGCAAGCTTTTCTGCCATTTTCTTTTGGATTCGGGCATTTTCGTCATAAGTAGATAACGATTTTGCAAAACGAGCTTTGATTAAATCTTTGTTCATAAAAGCTCGCTCCATTTTTTGAAAAGCGAAAACGGACAATGTCCTGCTTTGAGGTTTGGCTCTATTCCCCAAAATGCACTTTGGCTCTTTGTCGGGATAATTTTATCATTATCGCTTATGAATATTTTTGAATATTTGAAGTTTTCATTTGCTGAATATGTTTTTATAGCACTGAGTTCGCTTTTCTGATTTTCAAGCTCGCGTGTGCAAATTATTTTTTCTTCACACATATTTTGAATAAACTTCTCGCGTCCTTTTTCGTTAAACCCGCGGATTGTTAAATCATAAATCTTAGGATGAATACCAAATTCCGCATCAATCGGTTTGAGTGTTCCATTTATTGCAGAAGCTGATTTTACTCCAAAATCAAACTTTGATGCAATCATAACACCCATTGACCACGCAGCCAGATATTTTTCTTCATAATCTTCGAGTATAAAATCATTTTCAAGATTATTGTAGTCATAAAACATAACAATATCAAAATCTTCCATATCAAGGTGTTTGACGACATTCTCGTCCATTCCCCAACCATTGAAGAATATAATAACTTTCTTGTTGTTCTGTTTATTTAACCATTTATATTTCATACAACTATTATACTACGAACCTAACCTGTAACAGAGTCAGGAGAGTTTGACCATTGTTAAAAAATGTAAAAATTTGTAAAAAAAGTGTTATTGACTTAAAAAAACATGGAATGAAGTAGATATAGGATATATAATATATATGGGATACGGAAGTCAATGGTGTATAGTTCGTTTAATCTCAAAAATAGAATAGGTGGCTCAAACCCGCTCTGCGAGAGTATTTCAACTCGGGGGGGGGGGGTATAATGTTGTTCTTCCACATTTAACTCCCAAAAGGAGGCTGATTTATGATTAGCCTCAACACCAACATAACCGATTTAATTATTCTTAACAGCCTTAATTCATCTACTTATGGTATTGGTAGTACTATTGAGCGTCTGACAACAGGGTATAAACTTAATCACGCAAAGGACAACGCTGCTAATCTGAATATCGTTACTAATTTATCTACTAAGATTAGTTCTTTATTAAAACTTAAGGCAAATACGGAAGATGGAATTTCCCTGCTTTCGACTGCTCAGGGTGCATTGGAGAATGTTCAGGATTTACTTGGTCGTTTGCGTGCTTTGTCAACACAAGCGATGAACGGAACTTATGGAGAGCATTCACTTGAGGCTATGCAGGCGGAAGCGGATGAGATTATTGAACAGATTAAACAAATTCGTAATAATACAGAGTTTAATGGTTTAAAGCTGTTTGAAGGCTCTCTTAAAACAGAAGAGACTGAAACCACAACTTTTAGTGCTGTAAATCGTCTTTCTTCGACAGCTAAAGTCAGCAGAGCTGCAGCTGCTCCAAGAGCGTCTGTTATTATGAATGAAAATGAAGGTGCTGTTGATTTTGCGGCAGGCGAAACAAAAACACTTGTTATTAGCGGTGTGTCTTATGAAATAACGAATAGAAATACTACTGCATCTTCTTTGTCCTATGTTAGAAATTCTTCGACAGGACAAATTACATTTATTTCTTCTACTTTCACAATTAAAGGTCAGGCTGACGTTAAGCATAATATTCTTGTTCGAGGAACAAGCAATATTGTCTATGGCGGAGATTTAGATGATGTGTTAGGTGATGAAAGAAGTTCAAATCAATCTAATCGATATAATGGCGGCAAGGGTAATGATACTATTAATTTGAACGGACACGCTTGTTCTGCTTATGGTGAAGACGGTAACGATACTTTTACAACAGCGGGAAATGGTTATCATACTATTCTTGGTGGAAGTGGTGATGATAATTTTGTTTTAAATTCAGGTTATTGTACAGTTCGTGGAGAAGACGGTAATGATACTTTTACAATAAAATCAGGTAGCAGCAATATTCTTGGCGGTGCGGGTGATGATACATTTAATTTTGTTTCTGGTTCCGGGAATATTGTTAACGGAAATGAAGGACATAATGTTGGTACAGGCAGTGCACTCAAAAACAATTATGCTGTTAATATGGATGGTGCAAATTATTTTCTTGAAGAATTTCAGGCAAACGAGACAAGAACAGTTAATATAAATGGAATTGATTATACGGTTAAAGCTACAGCAACTGCTAATTTATTATATCAGGTTTCTGATTCAGGACAGATAATTTTTACTTCTAGTAGTGATGGTGTATTTACGATAAGAGGTCAGGCAGATAAAGCTCATAATGTACAAATTATGAAAAGGATGACTTTTTATGGCGGAGAACTTGCCGACACAATAGTAGTTGGAGGTTCTGCTCATAGTTCCACTGTCTATGGTTTAGGCGGAGATGATAATATAACCGTAAATGGTTCCAGCTGGGTACATGTTGATGGTGGTGACGGAAATGATACTATTAATTCCAAGGGGATTAAAGGTTCTGTAATCGGCGGAGCGGGAAATGATACTATTACAGTGACAGGAATGACCACTTCTGTTGATTGCGGTTCAGGTGATGATACCGTGACTTTGAGCAGTAATGCTAAAGCTTGTAATATTTATGGTGGCGGAAGCGGTAATAATACGCTAATAGATAATGTTCATAATGACCAAACTCTTATTAACGGTTTTGGTTCATCAGATAACGCTTCTGTTCTAACTCTGACTGCATCCGAAACTAAAGCTATTAATTTAAACGGGGTTAATTATTCTATAAAAAACAATGTATCAAGAAATAATTTTTTATTATATTCGGTGAACCCTGTTACAGGAGTTATTTCTTTGGGTGGAAATAAACTAACAATAACTGCTCAAAATGACGTTGCTCACAATGTTATATTAAGTGGAAATGAAATCGGTTTTGTTGGTGGTAATTTAGATGACACCATACGTATGTATACATCTAATTCCTCAATAAGCGGTGGAGCTGGTAACGATACAATTATTCAGGAGTTTGGTAATCAGAATACTATCCACGGTAATTCCGGCGATGATATTATTACACTTAATACAGCAGGAACTTATGTTTATGGAGATGACGGAAATGACACCATTACATTAAATGCAAGTAATTATATTTGGACAATAAATGGCGGAACTGGAGATGATACATATAATATAAATGAATCTTGTAATGATTTACGGGATGACGGCGGTAATAATATTTATAATATCAATGTTAGTGGTGCGACGGTTTCTGGTGCTTCCGGTAACGATACATTCTACATAAAAGGTGATAATAATATTATCTCAACAGGCGGCGGAGATGATTATGTTGTTTTGGACGGAAAAAATAATATTATTGACGGCGGAAGCGGTGATAACTATTTTGTTGACAATGGTACAAATAATGGCTTTACAAATGTAAACAAAGACCCTAACAGCGGAATGTTGGTTTTTGATTACTCAGGTGAAGTGAAAAGTTTTGAGATGGATGGTATAACCTACACTGTTACAAACCAGAATGCAGATGGAACAGCGCCCGAGTCAAACGTTCTAAAATATTCATATAACACAAATACAGGAGTTATAACTCTTAATGGCTCGGATTTTATTGTTGTTTCTGATTCAGCGCAGAATAAAATTAACCTGCGTGGTGATAACAATACAATCAACGGCGGGAACGGTAAAGATGTCATCACTATTGAACAAGGTTCAAATAATATTATCAACGGACTTGGCGGAGATGATACGCTTATTATGAACAGCGAAAATAATTCGCTTAACGGTGGTGACGGAAATGATACAATAACTCTTAATGCTTCTACAGATAAAGAAGTTACAGGCGGTAAAGGTAATGATACAATAAATGTAAACAGTTCCAATAATACAAAGATTGATGCGGGAGCAGGTGACGATAAAATTGTTGTTAAAGGAACTGATAACGTTATTGAAGCTAATTCAGGGAATAATAATATTACACTTAACGGCGGAAATAACGAAGTTAATGCGGGAAATGGAAACAACCGTTTTGTTATAACATCCGATAATAACACTGTGAGTGCAGGGAACGGAAATAACTCAATCGGTGTTCAAGGTGATGGCAACACTGTAGATGCAAAGAATGCATCCGGAACCGTTAATATTATTGGAGAGGGTAATAATATAAGTGTTTTGGGCGGGAACAATGATGTAAATATCAAAGGTTCACAAAATAGTTTTGAATCTGAAACCGGTGACAAAAATGTTGTAGTTAACGGTGATGGTAATTCTGTTTCTACAGGTAATGGCAATGATATATTTGAAATCCGCGGTAACAATAATGATGTATCTTCTTCGAACGGTGAAAATGAAGTGACTCTGCGTGGGGATGAAAACAGCTATCAGGGTGGTGAGAATGTCGATAAAATTACAATATCAGGTAACAAAAACCACACAAATGGCGGCGGGGCAAATGATGAGTTCGTTTTAAGCAAAGGCAGCGGTAATGTTATTGATGGTGAAGACGGCGGAAGAAATACAATGATTAACTTTGGTACGAATACGCAATATACCAATGTTGTAGATATTACTCCACGTCCGTTTGAATTGGATGTAAAAGTAGATTTAGGCAGTGATTCCAATGCGTTTGTGCATACTTCAATAAGTTTTAATCTGTTTGATTTTTATGTTGATTTTATGAGTGAGCGCGGATTGGCTGAAAATATTGAGAAAATTGATGATATGATGGCTGTAATTGATGCCCAGCTGGTTAATATAGGAAGTTCTATTAATCGTCTGGAAACAGTGCTTGATGCTCAGAATATTAAATTAGAAAATATGATTTCTACGCGTTCGACATTGCGCGATGCCGATGTTGCGGAAGAAAGTTCCGCACTTATTCGTTATCAGATTCTCCAACAGGCAAGTGCAACTTTAGCTTCTTCAACACGCAATATAAACAGGGAGTTTATATTGGGAATCTTAGGTGTGGTAAACTAACAAATATTTCTCTTTGTGATATTATAAAATTATAGGAAGGAGAAAAGAGAAAATGGGTCAAAGAATCGGTATTGATGTTGGCGGTACCAACGTTAAAATCGCTCTTGTTAGTGATGAAGGAAAAATTATTTATTCAAACTCAATTCCTACTCGTGCGGAAATGGGATATGAATATACAGTTAACAGTATGAAAGAAGCTATCAAGGATTTGCTTAAGGAAACAAAACTTGAAGCTAAAGATATTGAAGGTATGGGATTTGGATTCCCGGGGCAAATTGATTGCCAGAATGGGATTGTAAGACTTGCTCCTAATATTCCTGGTTGGGTTAATGTTCCGATTGCGGAAATTATGGAAAAAGAATTTGGTATTCCTACTCGTGTTGATAATGACGTAAGAACAGCTGCTTTAGGTGAATTGAATTACGGTGCTGGTGTTGGTTGTCAAAACCTTGTTTGTATTACTGTAGGTACAGGTATCGGTTCAGGTCTTGTTATTAACGGTAAGCTTGTTCGCGGTGCGGCAAATGCTGCGGGTGAATTGGGTCATATCAAGCTTAATATGGATGGCGGGCCTCTTTGCGGATGCGGTGATAGAGGTTGTTTGGAAGCTTATGCTTCAGGACCTTCTATTGTTGCTATGGCAGAAGAATATATTAAAGGCGGCAAGTCTACTAAATACAGAGAACTTGCTAATCCTGATATTACACCTTATATTGTAGCAGTTGCTGCTAAAGAAGGTGACCCTGTTGCAAAACAGATTTTTAGAATAATGGGTGAATATATCGGAATGGGTTTAACAAGTGTTGTTAACCTTCTTAACCCTGAAAAAATTATTATTGGCGGCGGTGTTGCTGAAGCGGGTGATATTTTATTAGACCCGATTAAAGAAACAATTCAAAAACGAGCTATGACTATTCAAAAAGGCTCTGTAGAAATTGTTCCTGCACAGTTGGGCAATACGGCAGGGGTTATCGGCGCAAGTTTGTTGATTAATTCTTAGTATAAAAAAGGAGGATTAAAAAATCCTCCTTTTTTTATTTCTTATAATATCTCCATTACAGGATCTGATTGTCTTATTTCAGGTATTTCTTTTAAATCAGGCAAGTCATGCTGTTTCTGTGTATTAGAGATGTTTGTCGGTTTTTCAATAGCTTCTGTTTTCTTTGTGTATTTAGCTATTGCAGGGTCAGGATTTGCTTTTAGTTTGTTATAATCCTGCATAATTACGTTAACAAATCGTTTTGTTTCGCTGTATGGAGGAATTTGTCCGCCATATTTTTTTACGTTGCCCGGGCCTGCATTGTATGCTGCAAGAGCAAGTTCTGTTGAACCAAACATTTTGTACATCATTTTGTAGTAGGTTAAACCTGCTTTAACATTTTCACTTAAGTAATAAGGGTTAAAACCAATTCTGCTTGCTGTTGATGGGAGAAGCTGGAAAACTCCTACTGCGCCGTGCGGGCTTCTGAGTTCGTGTTTGAACCCTGATTCTTTCTTTGCAATACTTAGCGCAAGAGCCGGGTCAACACCCATTTCCATAGAATGTTTGATGATGGTTTCCTTTACTACGTCTTCAGGTATTGCTGCTTGTACGCTTCCGCCCAGGAATGATACTAATGCAATAGCTGTTACGACTATCTTTTTAATCATCGAAATCCTCGTTAATTATTGTAAATTGGATTCTGTATATTATCTAAAAAATCCTCCCTGCGGTTTCGCTATGTTCTCGTTTGATTCCTATCAGAACGCATTTCCTAAATTTCTTGTGCCGTTTTATGCACCGTGCCCTCAAGAAACTTGTTAGGCTGCTCTTTCTGTTAATCCTCGCACTCCGGTTTGGAAAAATAACTATACAGAAATTGTATTACCCACATTCTATATCAAAAATTTTTAAATTTCAACATGTTAGAGCAGAATAGTACACTTATTCTAGCCCGGGCGGGTAATTATATAACTGAAAACTGCCTGTTAATAAGCTGTCTGGAGTTTTCTTCGAAATCAGGTTCGCAGACAAAAAGTTTAACGGTTTTGTCGATTTGCATAATATTGAACAGTACAAAAATATCGGATGGAATATTGAATATTCCAATCTTTTTTATTGAGGCAATTTCTTTTAGGCTTTCAATAAAATCTATTGTACAGTCTTGTACAAATCTCAAATCAAGTGCTATTTCACGGCTTTCGTCAGATATTTTCTTTAGAATCCTTGAGCTTTCATGTTTATCAAGTTTTGGGCTCAAAGGGGCAAATATACAAACTTTTTCGTTATCTCTGATTTCCATATAATTATAATACTAATTCTTGTTAGAAAAATTAATTATAGGAAATAATGAAAAATCTCTACCTAAAGTCTGATATTTAAAATTATGCCATTCTTTCTTCGATTTCCTGACGAGCTTCTTCTAATTGTTTTGACTGACAAAGAGTTCTGCCTTGAGTTGTTCCAAGAACTGCGCTGTCAGAAGCTTCTTTTAAGAATAAGTTGAATACTTTGCCGCCGCTGACTTCAAGAGCTAATGTTTGAATAGTTGTAGGGATTTTATTGAATGCATAGATCAAATCGCTTTCGCTCATGTTCTTAATGCCTGCTCTGAAGAAACCAAGAGGGTTTTTAGCGATGTCGGATTTTGTCCATGTTTTAGTTTTATCAGAAGTTGTTTCAGCTGCCGGTTTGTCGATAACGATTTCAAATTGATTGTTTTCAGCTGGGCTCTGAGCAAAAATCTGTGTTCTAAGTTCGTTAACTTTTGAATAATCAACGCTGCCGCCTGAAACATAACCTAAATCAGCTGCACTTGTTGCGTTAGGATCTTTAGGTGCATTAAGTTCGGTTGTTGTTCCATTTTTGATATCTGATGCAACTGTTGAGTAGTTTCCGTTAGAAGCTTTATCAAGTAATTTTGTAACTTCTTCTTTAGAAACTGTCAAATATTCTGCATTATCTTCGTTTTCGATAAATGAATGGATTTGTTCTAATACTTCTCTATAGTTAGGAAGTTCGTATGAATCGTTTTGAAGTAATACTAATAACTCGTTAACAGATTCTTCTGTTAATACAACGCTGTTAGTAACACCAATTTGTGTACCTGCGCTGTAAGCTGTATATGTTTCGATTTCTTTCGCAATTTGTTGTTCTGCTGCTGTTAATTCTTTGCCGTTTTTGATTTTAACTTGAACAGCTTTAACATCTTCTCTTCCAAAAAATTCTCTTGCCTGAACCATGAATTTTTCTTCGTTAGCACGGATTGTTTCTTCGCTTTGGTGTTTAGCTACTGTTGTGATAATACCTGTTTGTTCATCGATTGTACAAGTGTTGTTATTGATATCAGGTGTGCTAAGAATTTTGTGGATTTTATCCCAACCGATTTGGTTAGCAAATTTAATTCTTGCTTCAGGAGTAAGTGAAGAGAAAATTTCGTTGATGAATTCTGCTCTGTTTTCTGCAAATGCGTGTTCAATAGCGCCAAATAACTTGCTTCTGTCTTCAATTGGAGTTGATACCAAACAAAGTGCGAATTGTTTTTTCTGAGCTGCAATTTCTGCTTTTAGAGCTTCAACAGGGTTAGATGATTTTTTAACTCTTGCTTGAGCTTCGGTCACAACTTTTTTAGCATAAGCTGCAACTTTAGCTTCGCTGATTTCTTCGCCTTCTTTAAGTCCTAAAACTTCTCTTAATGATTTTGCTTCACCGTTTTGAACAGCTGCTTCATATTCTTCTCTTGTAATGCCGTTTTGTTTTAAAATGCTTGTATCAATTACATTACAAGCTTCATTGAATAAATTTTCGGCAGTAATTTCAAGTTTTTTAGATTTTAATGATTCTACAAGTTTTTTTAGTGATTCTTTGATTTCGTTGATTTTTTCATCAGTAAGTTCAACTTTGTTTTTAGGAGCATGAATACCTAATTTGCTAATGATTCTTAGAATATCTTCTTTGATTTTAGGATAAGCTTCGCCTAAAACTTCTTGGAATGCTTTATCTAAAGCTGATTGTTGTGTTTGTTCAGGTGCGCTAAAAGAAGTATTGTTGTTTTCAACAGCATTTGAACCGCCAACAGTATGAATACTGTTAGGTGCAGATGGTTGAGCTGCGCCACTTGGAGAAAGTGCCGGAGCTTCCACTATTTGATTGTCGATTACTGTTAAATCCATCTTACATATACCTCGTATATATAAAGTGTATTAAAAACCTTTGATTTCAATGGTTTTTAAAATTGTTACAAAACTTAATAATATTGTATGGAATTTGTATTATATTTGTAATTTAATTGATATATTCAATGATATAACCAACACGAAATAGGAGATGTGTGTATGATTAAAG
>JAMPIM010000047.1 GCA_023662705.1 Candidatus Gastranaerophilales bacterium
TAAAGATATTTAATAAAATTGAGGTATGAAATATCAAAAGAACTCAATAGAATATTTATCTCGAACCCTTCCGAACAAAAAGGTTCATAGTCATATACAACGTAGCTGTTGTATTTGCTTTTCCACTCTTTGCGTTCAATTCTGCAATTGTTTTCTTCGGCAATATCTTCAACCCAGTTTACAATGTCTTTGTTGATATTTTTAATTTCAAGGTATTTATTCTGAAAGTTTTCCATAATAACATATCTCCTTTGGGTGTCAAACAACCTTTATACAAAGATTGTAAAGGGTTCGGACAGGAGATAAATTACCATTTAGTTTAGTTTTTGTTGATAATATTACTTAGATAGTTTTGAGCGGTTTTTTCTTCCGTAAGCTCTAAGATTGTAGAATAAGCATTCTCAAGGATTTTGTTTTTATCGGGGTAAGTCAGAATTCTGTTTAAAGTTTCTTGAACATTTTCCGTAAGGAATCCGTTAACTCCGTCTTTTATTATTCCGTCAATGCCGTCATTTTTTCTGCAAACTGTTATACAGCCTGATGCCATTGCTTCAAGATAAACCATTCCAAAAGTTTCATTCTCGCTTGGTAAAATAAAAATATCAGATTCACGCATTTTTTCAAGAACCTTATCGTGCGGCAACTGCCCTGTAAAATTCGCATAAGGAGGAAGTTTTTCCTTGCCTGATCCAATAACTGTAAGCTCAATATTATCAAACTTTTTACAAGCTAAAATAACATCATCGATATGTTTACGTTTAATAAACTGCCCGCAGGTTAAAACTTTAATTTTTTCATTATTTGACCAATTGCGTTTTATCGCGCCATTAATACCAGAAGGTGCAACAAAAGTCTTATCCTCAAATTCGGGATAAAGTTTTAAAAACTTCTGTTTTAGAACATAAGAACGACAGGCTATTCTATCAGCATTACGATATGCTTTTTCCAGTCTCGATTTAAAATGAATTTTATACAACGGATTGGTTAAAACCTCTAAGTCCGAAGCGTGAACAGCAGCACAAAAAGGTAATCCCAGTTTATCTGCATATAAAATTCCGCTTGGCATGTGAGCAATAACAACATCCGGAGAAAAAGAAGTTTTCATCTTCCCCCAAAAAGGGAAAAAGAAGTTTATATTTTCTACATCTCCATAAACCCCGTTTGGATAATACTTTTTACCCCGCAAAAAAGAATTGAGTAAGAAATTTGGTTTAATAACCTTTACTTCGTGCCCTAGTTTTTTCCAAGTTTCAACAAAGTTTTTAATCGTTCGGGGAGTGTACTTTTCACCCTCTTTTATCGGATATAAATCTGTTATAACAAGGATTTTCATTAAATATCCCCATACTTATTTTTTTCAAAACATAAGATATTTATTAGAGAAAAAATCATTACTACAACAAGTAAAACTACTGCAAGTGCTGATGCGTAACCTAAATCAAGGTTTTCAAAAGCGCGTTCATAAATATAATAAACAATCGTTTTTGAAGAGTTCAACGGGCCACCTTTTGTCATAACATAGATTTCTGCAAAAACTTTCATTGCAGAAATGGTACTGATGGTTGAAACAAGTGCAATAGTAGGCATTATATGCGGAACGGTTACAGTCAAGTGTTTCTGCAAAAAGTTTGCCCCATCTATATCACAAGCCTCATACAAATCCTGCGGAACACTCATTAATGATGACAAATAAATCATCATATAGTATCCGACCCCTTTCCAAATTGTTACGACAGCAACTGAGAACAATGCCCATTTTGTATCCGTAAGCCAGCCGATTGGAGCAATATGCAGCAAGGATAAAAGATAATTTAACACACCTTGAGTTGAATACAACCACTTAAAAGCAATTGCTGCAACTACGATTGAAACAATTACAGGAAGGTAAATAAGTATTTTATATAGTGTAACTCCTCTGATTTTTTGGTTAATAAGGATAGCCAAAATCAAAGGAAAAATTACAAGAAACGGAACTGCGATTACAAGATACATAAAAGTATTAAACATAACCTTGTAAAAAATCGGTTCTTTAAAAAGTTTTATGTAATTATCGACTCCGTTAAAAGTCGGATGATAAATACTTGAGGAATAATCAAAAAAACTCAATCCGATTGTCTGAAAAAACGGAATAAAAAAGAATACAATCAACACTGCAAAAGCAGGTAATAAAAACAAATATGGCGAATATTTTTTGTAATAATTCATAAGACAATTATTACATTGGTCTTAGCTAAAATCAAGAAGATTTGTATAAATTGTTTTTCATGCTAGAATTCCTTACATGGCAAGAAGAATTACCGTAGCAGAAATGGCACCGCATGTGCACAGTTTTTTACCTAATGAAAATAAGGTAAAAAAAATTGCCGACTGGCTTGCTCATTGGATAAAAACAGGTTTGGAATCACAGAAAATTGAACCTTGCGATTTGCTGCCATCAAAAGGCGACCTTGCCTGCCACATCGGAGTCAGTCAGGGAACTGTACAAAGCGCTTACCGTATTGTAGAAGATTTGGGATTAGTGGAATCAAAACAAAGAATCGGTACTTATATAAAAGATTCTGCTAAAAAAGTTGAAAAACTAACTTCTAAACGGGAACTTGCAATTGCAATCATAAAAAAATACTTGTCCGAAAACAATTATAAGGTCGGTGATAAAATTGTTTCAATCAGAGAACTTGCAAGGACAACAGGAATATCCAATACAACTCTGATTACTGCAATTTCCAATCTTGTATCAGAGGGTATTTTAGAAAAGAAAAATAATTCATTTATTATTCTAGTGCCTGATTTTGATATAGAAGAAGTTGAAACAAAAACTCTTGTAGAAAAAATAGCAGAAAGCATAAGACTTTTCGCCCAAAATCTTTCCGCAGGAGATAAGCTTCCTCCAAATACGGAACTTGCAAAAAGATTAAATGTGAGCGTGAAAACCATCCATGATGCAATCAAACTTCTTGCTAAAGAAGGATTATTGCACACCAGACGCGGCAAATACGGCACAACAATATCTAACGAAAATACAGAATTATATCATTATGAAAAAGTCGAACAAAAAATAAGACAATATATCTCTGAAAACTCACAAGTCGGAGATAAACTCCCGTCAATAAAAGAATTTGCGACTCTCTATAATATCAGCGAAAAAACCGTAAAAAAAGCTCTTGATAATCTTGCCGAAGACGGATATCTGACTTTTACCCGCGGACGATACGGCGGAACATTCGTTATGGATATCCCTCAAGGGGTAAATGAGGCTTACAAATGGTTAGCCATCAACTCTGAGTATATTCTTCCTGAGTGATGCTTTTTTTCCGATTGGTAAAGTGATTTTGTCTTGCGCATGGGTGATTTTGAACCCTGAAACAGCAGGCACAGGAAGAGTTTGAAAATATTCATTAAGCCAGATTTCATTATCAACATTAAGAAAATCTCCTAAAACAATCCCCTTACAATGCTGAGAAAATTTTTCCATATTAAACAATTGTTGGAACATTTTATCTATCTTATAAACAGGTTCATTCAAATCTTCCGTAAAGAATATAAAATCTTCATCAGGAACAAAATCCTCTCCGCACAAAGAAACCACTGTTGCTAAATTTCCGCCCCAGATAATACCTTGCGCATCACCTTCACGATAAACCTTATCCCCACAAAATTCAAGACTTTCACTATTAATTGCTCGGAAAAAGTTTTCATTAGTAAAATTTGATATTTCACCACCGAAATCACTGCTTGCCATTGGTCCATGGTAAGTAATCAAACCTGCTTTTTTATAAAACATTAACAAAAGCGCAGTAATATCAGAAAATCCGATAAAAGGTTTTTGATTATTTTTTATAATGTCATAATCTATTTTATTAATTAGTCTTATTGTCCCGTAACCGCCGCGGGCATTAAGAATCAAATCAATTTCCGGATCTTTAAAAAAACGATAAAGTTCTGCTAATTTGTCTTCATCCGAACCCGCAAGATAACGAACTCTATCAAAAATGTTTTTTGACAACTTAACCTTAAAGCCCATCTTTTCCAGACAGGCTTTAGAGTTTTCTATTTTTTCTTTATCACATGCACCTGATAGTGCTATTATTCCGATTGTTTGCATTACTTCTCTTTTATTTGCTTAGCGTTAGCTACATCGTCATCATCAATCTTTTCAGATTTCTTTTTATCTTCTTTTTCTAATTGTTTGTTAATAATTAGAGTTTGAAGCACTTGGAAGCAGTTGCTTGAAATCAAGTATAACAACACACCTGCAGGAATAGGGATTATGATGAATGTGAAAGTCAGCATAATCGGCATAAATGTGTTCATTGATTTTTGCATAGCTTGAGCTGCTGCATCCTGCTGAGTATTTTTGTTCATTGCCATCATTGCTTTTTGTGAGAAGAACATAGTTAAAGCAAATAATGCAATCAACAATGCAACATCATAATGAAGAGAAGTTTTAACCTCAATTGTTGGAACAGTTGCTGTTAAAATACCATCTTTTCTGACAAATTCAACAGGTTTAGTTTGTTTTGTCTGAACATCCATTACGTCAATTTCAGCTTTTTCAATCTGGTCAAGCTGGCTGAATTTTAGGTTCAAACTATCTAAGCTGATTTTGAAATCAACATCTTCTCCCGGTGTAATATCACCTTGAACTTCAACAGCTTTATTAGGTTTGTCAATTTTTACGTTGTCCAAAACTTCATCAGTTGTAAGATAAACTTTAGCTGTTTTTCCTGTCATAAAAGTATCAAATTTAGATACGCCCAATTCACCGTTAGGAGAAATAGCCGCTGATGATTTAAGAGTTGCATCTAATCTGTTTATGAATAAGAAATGAGAATCACCTGCAAGTTGAATAAACTGAGGGCTCATCAAAGTTGAATACAAAAGAATGAAGATTGGCATCTGGATTAAAAGCGGGAAGCAGCCTGCCATTGGATTGAATTTATGTTCTTTGTAGAACTCCATCATTTTTTGCTGCATCTTTTGAGGATCGCTTTTATATCTTTCCTGAATAGCCTTCATTTTTGGCTGAAGCATTTGCATTGTACGCATTGAACGCTGTTGAGAAACACCTAAAGGCCACATAGCAGCTCTGATAATTATTGTTAAAAGTATAATACCAACACCGTATCCGCCAACTACGGAAAGTGTTTTAAGAATATCAATAGTTAATGTTGTAAAATCCATGTCCTCTTCCTTAAAAAATCTGATACCAGTTAATTATCCTGTAAATATGACGTGAAGTCAATGTACTTGAACTTCTCCTGCATTTTAACTACAATATTTTTATGGGAGTAAGAAATTTAATCGTCGTCATATCCATGTCATTCGCACTTACTGCATACGCTGATCCTTATTACAATCAGCCGACCCGCAATGAGCAAGTTCAAAATGACTTTTCTGAATATATGGCAAATGTTACAGAGAAACTCCAAAAGAACTGGAATCCTCCTGATTTTTTAGAAGAAGCTCATACAAGAATTCTGTTTAAACTAAACCGTAACGGCGAAATTTATGCTGCCAATATCTTGGAAAGCTCCGGAGACACAATCTATGACGAAGCTGCAATTAATGCTCTGAAAAAATCAATGCCGTTTGGAGATTTTCCCGCAAATACAACCCGACAAACTTTAGCTATCAATTATGCTTTTGATACAACTCTCGTAAAAACCGACAGAATGAAATATTATTACGATTTATCAAAACAAAATTTTTACAGTGATAAACAAGCTGCACTCAAATACATTAACCTAGCCATAAATGAGGTTAACGGAGATGACGAAAGCTATTTCTTATATAAACGCAGAGCAAAAATCAAAGAAGCTATGGGTGACCACGTAAGTGCTAAAGAAGATTTTGAAAAATATGAATCTATGAAAAAACGCATAGATATTAAACGTGTCCACGCATTAAAATATCAGGCAGAAATGGAAGACACAGCTTTTGCATATTTCTATCTTGCTTACGCATACGAACAAATTAAGGATTACGAAAACGCAATCCATGCTATTAATAAAGCAATTGAACGCACGGATTTGAATAATAACTATAAACGCTATCGCACAGAACTGGTAAAAAAAATCAGTCTTTAGTTTCCGCTTCTTACACGCTTAAATGCTTTTAAAATAATATTTCTTGCTTCCATTGCTTCATCATGAGTCAATGGCGGAACATCTTTTAGAGGATATTCTATTCCCAAATTTTCGTATTTTGGGATTGCCATATCGTGATACGGTAATACATCAAGCGCAGCAACATTATTCAATGTTCCCAAAAACTCGCCGAGACGGGTCAAGTATTCTTCGTTCATAGTAATTCCGGGAACTGTTACGTGACGTACCCACATTGGTTTCTTATTATCCGATAAATATTTTGCAAACTCCAAAATTGTCTTATTGGAATGACCTGTAAGTTTTTTGTGTTCTTCGTCATCAATATGTTTGATATCCAAAAGCACAAGGCTTGTATATTTCAAAAGTTCATCAATCTTAGCCGTATTGTCTTTATTAAACAATAATCCCGATGTATCAAGCGCGGTATGAACACCTTCTGAGTGAGCTTTTTTGAACAAATCCGTTACAAAATCAATCTGAACCCAAGGTTCACCGCCTGTTACGGTAATTCCCCCGCCGCAGAATTCTTTTACGCCATGGTATTGTTCCATAATCTCATCTGCTGACATTTTCTTAGCTTCACCGACATAATCCCAAGTATCAGGGTTGTGGCAATACTGGCATCTCAAAGGACATCCTTGAGTAAAAACAACAAATCTTATTCCCGGGCCGTCAACCGTACCGCAGCTTTCAACAGAATGTATATTTCCTAAAATTTCTGACATAATTCACCTCTTCTATTATTCTATTACAAAATTATCACATCAGGGAATTACTTTACATAATAATTCAAAGAATAATTCAATTATGAAACGGGAATATTTGTATTACATTATTATAATTACAGGACTCTTATTCTTTTTATACTATATTTGGGGGCAAATTCGTATTACTGTAGATTTTGAAGAACTCGAACCTTTCAGACGAAGTCTTCCTGTGTATTACAAAGGTTTTAAACTCGGTCATACCGTCAAGGTATATCCGAGTCCCGATTTTCATTCTACCCGTGTGGATATGAAAATAAGACTAAGACAACTTAAACTCCCTGCTAACACAAAAGCAATGATTCGACGTAAAGATAAAAAAGATTATATCGAACTGATTTACCCTGACAGTCCGTATCTTGCACATCTTCGCAATCATTCCTTATTGGAAGGTACTAAAGGTATCAATTTTGAAAACTTTATGCAAGAACAGGCAAACAACGGCGGTTTGGACGAAATAAAAGAAAATGTAAACGAAACAATCAAATCAGCAGGAGGAACATTCAACGCTCTTACCGAAATGATAAATGTTATGACGGGTATTTTAGAAGACGTTAAACCTACTATCAACGACACTGTCCAGAATGTTAATCTTGCATCAAGAAACCTTGCTGATGCTTCTTATCACGTTCAAAGCTCATTACAGCAGGGCTATATCAATACTACTCTGGAAAACCTTGAACGCACAAGCAGAAACCTTGTTATGACAACACAAAACATAACAGGAGTTACAAATAACGTCAATAATAACAGTATTAACTTAATTAACTGCGTAATCAGAAATGTAAACACAGTTGTAAGCAACATAAACGAAATCATCATAGGCTTAGGCGAAACTCTCAAAAAACGCTTTGCAGGCATTAGATTGATTTTCGGCAGAGCGATTGATTGCGGGGATAAATATGGAGTTAATGATTGTGAAAAATAAAACTATTTCCAATCAGTCTTATCCAAAAACGCTCTAACAGCACCCTGCAAATCATCGGGAGTTTCCAAGGAAACTTCACCATCAGGAGTTTTTGCTCCGCTTGAAAATCCTTCGCGCACTTTATTATAAAGACTCAACATCAAAAAGATAATTAGAGAAGAAGCACCGACTCCGCCCATTGCAAACAAAAACTTCTTCGCAATTTTACGTTTGCTGACAGGCTGTTTATATTGAACGGCAGGTGTTACAACTTCTTCCTGAATATTTTCTTCTGTCGGTTCATGACATGGCACTGCCTGTACTTGTACAGGTAGTGCCAGCATTGTTAAAATCATTATTGCAAAAATTTTACTCTTCATTTGTACTTTCTGCTTCAGTTTTCTTTTTAGTTGTACGTGTTCTCTTTTGAGTACCTCTGTTTGGTCTGCGTCCGCGGGTTGTTTTCTTAGGAGCTTCTTCTGCTTCGGCTTCAACCGCAAGAGTTTCTTCTACAACAGGAGCAACTTCCGGTTGTGGAGCAATTACAGGTTCAATTTCAGCACCTTCGGTTAGAACTGTTTGAGCAAGATTTTCATCACTCACTTCTTGTTTTACCTTTTTCTTATCAAATTTTGGTTTTCTGGAATTACGCTTTTTAGTTTCTTTTTCCTGAACTACTTCCTGAACCTCTGCTTGAGCTTCTACAGAAGGATTTGTAACTTCTTCAAGTTTTTCTTCCTGAACGATTGGAGTTTCTTTTACTTCTGTTTCAGGTTTGTTATTGAACTTATTAAATTTATTTTTCTTATTGCCCATTGGAAGCTTCAATTTAGCAGCTTTTGCCCTGTATTCACCCTCAGATGTAGCAGAAGCGAACTTAATATCTTCCATAATATATCCGTTGCCTTGGCAATGAGGACAGCGTTTTGCAAAAATTTCACTGATTGCCTGCCCTTGTCTGTGACGGGTCATTTCAACAAGCCCTAAGTCTGATAACTGACCGACTTGTGGTTTTGCTTTATCAGCTTCAACCGCAATTTCAAGCTCTTCCATCATTGTAAGTTTATCAACGCGCGAATTCATATCAATAAAGTCGATAATAATCATACCACCGATGTTGCGGAGTCTTAACTGGCGTGCAATCTCATGAACCGCTTCAATATTAGTTTTCAAAATTGTTTCGTCTTGAGTTGCCGAATTAGTAAACTTACCGCTGTTAACGTCAATAACTGTCAAAGCTTCTGTTGTCTGGATAAACAAATATCCGCCTGACGGAAGATTAACCTTCATTGATAAAGCCGCTTTAATTTCTTTATGAATATCCATCGCAACTAACAACGGTTCAGAACCTTTGTATAGAGTTACATTGATATTCTTATTCATGTGCCAGTTTTGAAGAATATTTTGCACACGGCTCAGAGCAAATCCTGTATCAACAATAATTTCCTGCGTATTTTCGTTACAGCATTCACGAATAACTCTGTATAACAAATCCTGATCTCTGTATAAAAGATTTGGAGGAGTCAGGCTTTCAGCAGAAGTTACAATATTGTTCCATTTTTCCAAAAGGATTTCTAAATCTTCCTGAATATCAGCTTCTGTCTGACCTTCAGCTTCTGTTCTTACAATAATACCTACACCTACAGGCTTAAGAAGATTAACAACTGATTTTAATCTTGCTCTTTCTTTAGCAGAAGTAATTTTTTTACTTACGTTAATACCTGTTTCGTTTGGCATAAGTACCAAAAATCTGCCCGGAAGCGAAATTTCTGTAGTTACACGAGGACCTTTGTGTCCGACAGGCTCTTTAACAACCTGAACAACCATTTTTTGTTTAGGTTTAACTTTATCCTGCAAAGCACCTTTACCCGGGATATCCTGCGCGTGCAAGAAGCCCATTTTATCAGAACCTACATTTACGAATGCTGCCTCAATACTTGGCAAAATATTTTCAACCTGTGCAAGGTAAACATCTCCGAGGATTATTTCTCCTCTGTGTACATAAAATTCTGCTACTTTTCCATTCTCTACAACCGCAGCAATATTATCGCGCTCAGCTATAATAATCTTGTTAGCGACATTTGTTTCTTTCATTCTCTAAATCCTTTACTATAATTCTCTTAACTTTTCGTCAAGGAAACGGAGTCTTGTGATATTGTATAACCTCTCTGAATCGACAAGTTCCATTAAGTTATCTGCTCTTAGCGCAGGTATCTCTGAACCCTGACCGGTTTTAAGATGTATGAACAGACTATTCTCTTCAAATCTATAACTGCCGATAGATTTCTTAAAATCTGTTGTTTTTTCTAAACCTTTTTTGTTTTTCTTCGTGATTAAAACCTCATCGGAAGATAAAACTCTCTCTACATCATAGCGGAATTTTTCAAAATTGTAAAGAGATTTTTCTTCAGATTTGAAATACGGCTCAATCCTGTATTCCGCCCATTGTGCTTCGATTTCGACCGCTGTACAGTAGCGCTCTACAGGAGTCACAGAAACGATTTCAGCTCCATCTGGCAAATTAGGATTAATAATATCTTTTAACTCCTGCTCATTAAGGTTGTCCAAAATCTCTATATCAATAAGCTCGCCGTTGCTTTCTGCAAACAATGGAAGCGCAATCCCCATTGACACCTTCATTGTAGGGTTATAACCAAGTGTATAAGCCATATTTAAGCCTGTTCTAGCCAGCACTTTATGGAAAGTATTCTGCCAATCCAGATGAGAGAAATACTTCAACAAACCTTTTTTAGTGATTTTCAGACGATATCTGTAAACAGGAATATTAGGGTCAGGATGAACAGTTCTCGGATCAGCCTGCTCAATTGTCACAATCTTTTGTCCTTCTTCTGATGCCGTATATGGTTTAGCAAGAACTTTATGAGTTTTAAGATTAGGACAAACCCCGCAATGAACACATTTATTCTCGCAAGTCGGCTGGAGATTAAATTCACATCCTTGTGCAAATGCTTGTTTGTATTCATTCTTAAGCCAATCTTGTTCAATACCTACATTGATAAAATTCCAAGGAAGGGCTTCATCTAATCCGTATTCTTTTTTTGCAAGTTCTTCCAGAGAAAATCCGCATTCTTCGGCGGTTTCTTTCCAAACATTTTTATCAAAATATTCGCCCCAAGCATCAAGATAACACCCTTTTTTATAAAGTGCTTCTATGTATTTACAAAGACTTGCATCACCGCGGGTAAGCACCGCTTCGATTTGAGAAACAAATTTCTCGTGGTAATTGATTTTCAAACCTTTAATATGTTTAGTCTTTTCTTTTAGATAATTAATATGCGCCGTAACCTCATCCAAATCCATCTGCGGACACCATTGGAACGGAGTGAACGGTTTCGGAACAAATATTGAAAGCGTACATGTTATTTCAAAACCGTGAGTTAAACCTTTTTCGCGTTTAAGTAATTTTGCGCGGTATTTGATTTTATTCAAAAGCTCTGCCATCTCGTCCATATCTTCCATTGTTTCAGTTGGAAGTCCGCATATAAAATAAAACTTAAGTTTAGACCATCCGTTTTCATACAGGGTCAACGCTGCATTAATAATCTGCTCTTCTGAAATATTTTTCTTAATTACGTTGCGTAATCTTTGGCTGCCTGCTTCAGGCGCTAAAGTCATACCTGATTTACGAACAGACTGCACAAGATTTGCAAGTTCAAGATTAAACCCGTCAATACGCTGGCTTGGAAGAGATACAGAAATTTTTCGCTTATTAAAATCAACAGCAAGCTCTTTAATTACTTCTCTGATATTTGAATAATCATTCGAAGACAAAGAAAGTAAAGAATACTCATCATAGCCTGTATTATTTACAAGCTCTTTCGTAATCTTGATAATATCTTCTGCCGAGCGTTCTCTAATAGGCAAAGTTACGTGCCCCGGTTGACAAAAACGGCACATACGACCGCATCCGCGGCGAATTTCCACAATTGCTCTATCGTGTACTGAACTTGAAAACGGTATCGGATAAGAAGTTGAAGCGTATTCTAAAGTCAAAGGCGCAAGACGTTTTTCAACATCTCCGCCAACCTGCTGCGACCAACAGCCCTTGATTTTACAAAGTTCTTCAATTCTTTGTTTTCTTGGCATTCCCTTTGTTCGTTCTAAAACCTCACAAACTTCCACCATCATTTCTTCCCCGTCACCGATACAGAATACATCAATAAATTCTGCCATCGGCAAAGGATTAAACGCGCAAGGCCCGCCTGCTAAAACAATCGGCTCATCATCGAGTCTTTCATCATTCCTTACGGAAATTTTGGACATTTCTAACATTTTTAAGACTGTAGGATATGAAAGTTCATACTGCAAAGAGAAACCAATCCCGTCAAAGTCGCATAAAGCACGCTTTGATTCAACACCATAAAGAGCTTCAGGTTTAAAATCAGCCTCAGGAGCATAAGCCCTATCAGCCATAAAGCGTTCTACACTGTTAACCCTGTCATAAATTATTCTTACACCAAGATTGCTAATCCCAATTTCATATTTATCAGGAAACACAAATGCAAATCTAACAGATGCTTTATCAAAATCTTTGTTACGTGATAAAAACTCTCCGCCAACATATTGATACGGCTTAGTTGCATTATATAAAGCTTCGTGCTGATCTCTAAAAAAACAATTCATAACTTCTCCTTGCTAATAAGCCAATTTTATCACAAAGGGAATAAACAATTAATCCAACCAACGCGAATCCACTCGTAGTCCGTTCAAAAGGAGCACGGACGAGTCCATAAAAAAGCTGGTAGTTTCAACTTTTGTGCTCCGCCCAAAAGTTGAAATAAAAAAAAGACCTTGAGTATTGTAACCAAGGCCTGTCCGTTTAAATAAGAAGAGAGAGCTTTATATATATATTA
>JAMPIM010000048.1 GCA_023662705.1 Candidatus Gastranaerophilales bacterium
TATTTAAGATTGTTGTTCCACATAATATCAAATACGGATTCTTTGTTTTGAATGTACATTGCGATACGTTCCAAACCGTAAGTGATTTCTAATGCAACAGGCTTAACTTCCAATCCGCCAACCTGTTGGAAATATGTGAACTGAGTAATTTCCATACCATCAAGCCAAACTTCCCAGCCTACACCGGCAGCACCAAGAGTTGGAGATTCCCAGTTGTCTTCAACAAATCTTACATCGTGTTTTGATAAATCTATTCCCATAGCTTCCAAGCTCTTCAAGTATAATTCTTGAGCGTTATCAGGAGATGGTTTAAGAATTACCTGATATTGAAAATAATGTCCCAGTCTGTTAGGGTTTTCACCATAACGTGCATCGGTCGGACGTCTGCAAGGTTCTACCATTGCAGTAGACCATGGTTCAGGGCCTAATGCTCTTAAGAAGGTTGCAGGGTTCATTGTAGAAGCACCTTTTTCAATATCATACGGCTGTTGAATAATACATCCGTAATCAGACCAAAATCTTGATAAGTTTAAAATTAAATCTTGAAAGTTTAAAGCCATTTCTATTCCATTCTATTGTAAATTTTACACTTTAAAAATTATACATAGAAAAGGGGTAAATTAAAAGACTTTTTGAAAAATGTTAACAATTGTAAATAAAAAATTAGGCATTGAAATGGGTTCTTAAATAAATACTATTATATAATAGTAAGATTATAAGATGAGACGAGCTTAATGGTTGTTAAAAACACACAACATTATATACATAATTCTCAAGCGTTTTTGGAAAACAACGCTATTAAAGCTGCTAATAATCAGATGTGGGCACAATTTATTGAAAGCGGAGTATCTAATCTTACATCAATTTTCATGTGTAATGCTGCTAATGGTGTTAATGGCGGTGGTTCAACAACAACTACTACTACAAAAACAGAAAAAACTATAAATGAAGCAGTAGTTCCAAGTGAAGAACCAAAAGAAACTGATGCATCACAAGTAGTTAAAGATATGATTGATGACTTCGATCAATTACCTAAAACTACACAAAATGCTTTAATTGAAAGATATAACAAACTTATTGACAAAAACGGTAAAGATTTTGATAAAGCATTAATCAAATTAAACCTGAATAATTATTTAAAAGGTATGAGTGCAAGAGGTATTGAACAAAAATTTGGGTTATCTGAAGAACTTTGTTCTGAAGAAATTGTTATTGATGGTGTTGACGAAGCTGTACAAAAAGGCGATACGGTAGCATATATTGAAGCATATAGAACTGCTGCAAAAGAATTTATTGCTCAATATGATATAGATGGTGATGGTAAAATTAATTTATCAGAATTGGAAGGAAATTTGCCGTCATTAACTGATGAAGCAGACAAAAAGGAATTGGCAGCAGCCTTCTTGGCTACAATCAATCGTGATGCAGATGCTGAAAACTTAGATATGAATGAAGTAGCAGCATATTTGTTAAGCATGGCAAGAATAAATGATTACGACAATGGTACAGAAATCGCTAAAACAGGTTCTTCAATTAATCAATCAGAATATGCTTCAACGCTTGGTGTAATAATGTCAAATACTAAGTCTGTGAGAGATTATGAAGCAGCCATAAAAGACAGAATTGCTCCTATCCTTCTAAAAGCAGGTATATCAACCGCTGAATATTTACAACTTGATGACTTCTCAACTTTGACTGGCATTGATGAAGACGAAAGATTTATATTACAAGAATTTAAAGATAATAATCTTCACAACCATGCATTGCGTGAAATTTTGGAAGAAAAATTAACGACAAATTATAATGTTTTCGCTGCTAATTTATCCACTTAAAGCTTGTTACATAATCATCCCCGTTAATGTTGCCTTTAATCTCGGCGATGAATTTTCTGTAGGCTTTTTCTGATAATTCAATTCCCGGAATCTTGTTGATTCTTTCTAATACAAGACTGTCTTTTGATAAATCTACTCCCGGAATTACGTTAAACAGTGTGTTTATAGACATATTGCCGACAGGGCCGAGGAATGTTGAAATCTTTCTGGAAAGTAATCCTAAAACTTCCATTTCGGCTACGGAAGTTGAGAAATTGTAGTTCCCGCTGATGAACAAGCTCAAATCTTTACCTTTGGTTGTGATTTCAATATTTCTTGCAACGCCGTCTTTAATTCTTATTGAACCGTAAATGTCTTCAAA
Source organism: Candidatus Gastranaerophilales bacterium (assembly GCA_023662705.1). Taxonomy (GTDB): domain Bacteria; phylum Cyanobacteriota; class Vampirovibrionia; order Gastranaerophilales; family Gastranaerophilaceae; genus CAG-196. Next base: position 2,194 of record JAMPIM010000048.1, read on the forward strand.
ATCACCTGTTTTGAGCGGTGAAATTAAGTCAATTACGCTGTTGATTGAAAGACCTGTAATCCCTCCTTTAACAAGATTTCCTGCTTTTAGAAGATATTCCAAAGAACCAAGTTTTGGCATTCTGCCCTGATTAACATTAAATATTGTATTTCCGTTTAGAGTCTGCATACAGTGTTCAAAATTAGAACCGTTGCAGGAAATGTTAATTGAACCTGTTAAATCGCCGTATATCTGGTTATTTAAGTCAAACAATGCCCAGGTGATATCATTTGCATTAATCTTTTCTGCGGTAAGATTCAATGACGTATCATTATTTCTGAGATTGTATTTATATTTACCGCCCAAATGCCCTTGCGCAATATTAAATACAAAATTGTTTATATCAAAAACTCCGTTTTCATAAAGATTTGCAGTTGCTTCAAAATCAGTAGCTTTAATATTTCTTAATTGAATATTATCAGCTTTTAGTTTCATATTATTAAATACAATTGAGTTCAAATCAAAGTTTTCAAAGCTTTCAAGTGTTGAGGAGTTATCCACTTGTGAAATTTTGAGCTTGTTTACAACAGAGTTTAAGTCCAAATCCTTTGTATAAAGCGTTGCTTGTTCTATTTTATAAGGTTTTGTTAATTTGTTTTTTAATTTTCCTTCAAACAGAACCTCATTACCCATAACTTCGCCTTTAGAGGTTAATTCAACGGTTTTATCTTTGAATACAAATACTATATTTTTCATAACTGTATCCAAGAATGGTATATTTGTTTCAAAGATATGGAAGTCTCCGAGTACATGCGGATTTGAAAGTTTTCCGTTTATTCGTAAGTCGGAAGTAAACTGTCCTTGTTTGATATTAGGTTTTCTGAAAATGATATTAAATATTCTTGCATCAGTCGGAGTACTGGTCTTAATTTTTAAATCTTTGAACCCTAAATCCTCTTTAAGAATTTCTACTCCGCCTTTTGCTTTGAGCATATTCAGACGTGTTTGTTTTCCGCTTTGTGATTCAATGAGTTTGTCGTAAGAGAAGTCTTTGATTTGGAAATTATTCTTGTTAACAACTTGAGAATCCATATAAAGAGTAATAGCGTTTTCTAAATCGCCTATAGTTGCACCAAAATGATAAATGCTTGAATCTTTCTTTAAATCAAGATTTGTTTTCAAATCGAAATTACTTGGAACACCTTTTAAACGTGCCCAGCATACAATATCACCTTTTATTTTGATAGGATAAATCTGGTTTTTGTTTATGTATTTGTCAATAAATTCTTGCTGAGGTTTTGAGTTAATATAAATATTGAAATTTTGTTTATCAAAAATATCTCTGATTTCGCCATCTGCAAGAATAGGCATTTTATCGGCAAGTACATTGAGTTTGTTAAGTTTTAGAGTGTTGTTTCTTATTGAAACAGTTCCGTTCATTACATGGATAGGCAGTTCAAGCGGTAAATATACAAATGATATTCCGCCAAGGTCGGTGTACATACTGATTTTGTTGTTAAAGAACTTGCAATTTAAGTCAACAGCACCTTTTTGGAATTCAAAGTCTTTCGTGTATTGTTTTAGATTTTTTGGAAGAATGTCGCTGATTAATATTTCGTTTAATAGAGTTAAATCAGGTGCTTTTAGTCTGATATTTCCGTTTAATTCGGCATCTTTGTCAAATGCGTTTTCAATTCTCAAATCTGATTCAATAATATTTTTAGGTTCATTGAGGTAACCTCTCAGATTTTTGATATTGATTTTATTATTAGCCGCAATGATTTCACCTGAGTTGAATTTTAAAATGCTGTGAGGATTAGACTCTAAAATTTTTGCATTCAAATTTAATTTATTATATTCGATATTATTAATGTCGCCTTTGTATTTTGCTGAAACGGAAATATAAGGCAGATATTGTTTTTCGCGTGTAAATTTATCTTCAATTAAGAAATTCGGATTCAGTTTCGGTATATTTAGTATTAAATCTCCAATATTGTTTTTTATTTTTGCTTTGATGTTTAATGGTGCTTCGCTGATTAAAGCTTTGATATCCGCATCTGCACTTGTGTTATCAAATTTTACGGTTCCGCTTGTGTTGTTAACCGTAATGTTTTGGAATGTAAAATCGTTATCTTTTATTGAAATTTCACCTTTTGCAAATGTGTTTTCGTTGAATTTCAAATCTTCTATATATTTAACTGCGCCGTAGACTTTTAAATTTAGATTTGTTAAACCTGAAATTTTATCGAGTTTAGGAAGCATTTTTTGTACATCAGGAACCATTGTTGATGATTGGATTGCTTTGTATAAAGCTTCTGTAGGCTGGTCTTTTGATTCAACATCAAAATCAAATTTGCCGTAAAGATTGCATGTACCGTTAACTTTGAAGTCTTTACCGTTTACGAATCCTTTTTTAGAAGTAAAAACTGCATCCTGATCATTGAAGTTCAAAACCGCATCTGCATTTTTAAGAATTAAATCAGGAATTTCTATAAAATTAACCGAGGCATTATTTACGTTTAGAGCTCCCCAGATATGAGGCGTTTTACGGTTGCCTTTTACAATGATATCTATGTTTCCTTTTCCGTAAATATCCATAATAGGCACAGGACCGATTACAAAATTGAGTATTTCGTGAAGCGGGTTTACAACAACTTCTGCGACATGCAAATCAACATTTTGTGTACTTTTGATTGTCATATCAGCATATTTTACATTATATAATTCTTGTGAACCTTTAACCCAAACTTTTTCAGCTCCGCCTGCGGGAACAAAAACATCAAATTGGGCATATTTGCCGGTTAGTTTTAGTTTAACCGTAGCGCCTTGAGTTGTGTTTGGAATCGGTTTTGTAAGGATTCCGTTATTAACAAAGATATCTCCGGTTACGTCAGGTTCAGGCAAACGGCCTTTTACTGAAAAATTAGCAATAGCGTCTCCGTAGAATTTATATTTTTTGAGTTTATAAACATCGATTTCTTCGACTTTAAATGCAGGTAATAAGTCAACAAAATCTTCTACTTTTGATTTGTTGACTCTTATGTTCAAGTCTACGGTAGGCATTGCATTCCCAAAATAATTTTTGATTATGCCGTCCAGTGATGCGTGAATATTTTTTGATTCAATATCAACATTTTCCAATGTAATGGATTGACGTTTGATATTGAAACGTGATTTTATATTCATTAATTCAGGCAGTTTAATAGTTTTTGCAGGGTCTTTCATTATTGCAGAGCAATTTTTGAATTCTGTTACCAACTCACCCTTATTTGCGCTTACGTTAATAATTCCTTTGAGTTCGGTTAAATCATCCGGCAGATAATGCTTAAAATAAGCTTTTAACGGCGCAATATCAAGATTAGAGATATCTACTTCAAAAACGGATTTTTTAATATCATTGTTTTTGGGAATATAAAGATTGATATCTGCTTCGGATTTATTATTTTGAACTTCCAGTGTACTGGCTATGTTAAATTTAATGTATCTGTTTTTTTTCTGAAAAAGGAAATCTTCTCCATAATAAAGAATCGGAGCATTAATATCTTTTTGAGAAAGTTCTGTGTGGAATTTGTTTATGCGTATCGAATCGAAAAGGATTCTTGTGTTTTCAAGTTTTTTAAAGAAATCTTTATCAAGCTCCATATTTTCTTTTAATGAAGTTTGAAATTCAATATTATCAGCAGCAATTGAGTTTATATGCAGTCTTCCGGAGAATAATGGAAGTAGTCTCAGCTTGATTTTGAAGTTGTCGATTTCAGCCTGAGTGTTATCGGTTTTGGATTTTAGGGTAATTTTGTCAGCCCCGAATTTTCCTATAGGAATCGGATATAATCTTGTATAAGGATTATCTAATTTGATTTCGTAATTAGAATTATGTGAAAAATTTGTGCATAACACTTTTGCCGTATTTGTTATTGCAAACGGCAGAATCCCCATCCAAAATATATAGAAACCTATTATTATAATAATGTATTTTTTTAGCATTTTTAATAATTATATAATAATAATTAAAATAAATATACTAGCTGTTTTATACATTTCAAAAAACTTAAAATAGGTTGATTGGAGGATTTATTTAAGTCGAAACATAGTAGTATTAGGGTATGGACGTAAACTATAACGAACTGATGAATGAAGCAAAGGAAGCTTCCAAAAATTCATACTCACCGTTTTCAAGATTTGCTGTTGGAGCGGCGGTTTTAGCATCAAGCGGAAAAATTTACCGCGGTTGTAATATCGAAAACTCTTCTTTCGGTCTAACCAATTGTGCTGAGCGTTGTGCAATATTCAAGGCTGTTTCTGAAGGTGAGCGCGAAATTCGTGCGGTTGCAATTTATTCGCCTAATGCTGATTCCTGCTATCCTTGCGGTGCTTGCAGGCAGGTTATGTATGAGTTTCAGGGAGATGACGAGGAACTTGAGGTTATTACGGAAAACCTCGGGCAGCTTGATATTAATAAATTAAGCTATTTCCTTCCTTGCGGATTCAGAATTTAAAGAGATATGTATATTTTTGAAGTTTTTATTAAATGGCTTAATAAAAGGTCGTCGAAAGAAATACAGCCTGAAAAACCGAATTATACAGAGGTAGATGAGGCTTTAACCTGTGAACATAATTTTATGCCTGTTGACAGTACGGGTAATGTCCTTGCTTGTACAAAATGCGGGTTTGTTATGAAGAAAAACAGTGGATAAAACAGTCTGTTTGGATTAATATATGTAAGAAAACTATCGAGGTTAATATAATGCAAAAATTTTTAGATTTTATATCATCAAAAAACTTTAGAAATGCTGTATGTTTTATAGTTTTTACACTGCTTATGACAGCAGCAATTTCTTCTCAAAACTACTTTTTCCAAAAGGTAGTTGAAAACGGTATCAGTAAACGTGATATCGTAGCTCAAAAAGATATTAAAGTTATTGATACTAAAAAAACAGAATTTCATAAAAAAGAAGTCGCTCAAGCCGTTGAACCTATTTTAACTCAGGCTGAGGACGATTTTATTATGTCAAGCCTTTTAACTTTGCAAAAATCTGTTGTAAAGATTAGAGAAAAAGGAGTAAATGAAGAAGTAAAATCTGATGAGTTAAGCATTCTTTTTGACGAAAACCAGAGAAGAGGAGTTATTGATTATCTTCTTAAAACAAGTGACAGTGATTTGAATACTATTTTTGATAAATCAAAAGTTACACTTTCTTCAGTTTTGAATACAGGAATTTCTGCAAAAGATTTTGAAAATAATAACGTAACGGAAGTTATCAAAAAAAATATTCCCGCAACAACCTCTCGCGCTCAAGCTAATATGATTACTGCGATTTTGAATCAGGTAATTGTTCCAAACCTTGTTGTGGATGAGTTCGCAACCGAGATTGCAAAAAAGAATGCGCAAAATGCAGTTAAACCTTATGAAGTCGTTTTCAAAAAGGGGCAAAAAATTGTTTTTGACGGTGAGCCTGTTACAAAATTGAAAAGTGATGCTCTAAGAGCAGCAGGATATAATGTTTTGGAAGTAAATTTTGGCGGACTTTTTGGAATATTCTTGCTTGTAAGTTTCTTTACTTTTGTATTTCTTCAATATGAAAGAAATTTTGAAAGAAAATTTTATAGCGCAAAATATATGCTTATAATGTCATCGTTTACATTGTTTACAGCTATTATTGCTGCAGTTTTGCCAACAGGATTTTCGCCTTACATAGTGCCTATACCTGCTTATACAATTTTGCTTTCAATATTTACAACTCCGAGAAACGCGTTTTTTGCATCTACAATTTTGTTAGCGCTATTATCTATCGGTATGCATTATAATATTGAAGTTGTTGTAGCTTTTATGCTTTTGAATACTGTTGTTATGACAGCGGTTTCAAAACTAAAATTCTCTAAACGCTCTGATTTGTTAATAATAAGTTTAAAGATATCACTTGCGGGTATTTTGATTGTGGGAAGTATTTATTTCCTTGAAAAATATATGATGGATATCGATAACCACATGATTTTGTGGGATATGATTTATATTGTACTTAATTGCTTTGGTATAAGCGGAATTATACTTCTCGGTGTGCTTCCGATTATCGAAACTACATTTGGTGTTATGACTCCGTACGGGCTTGCGGAGCTTGCGGACAGTAAATTGTTGAAACGCTTGCTGCAAGAAGCACCGGGAACTTACAACCACAGTTTAATTGTTTCTCAGCTTGTAGAGGCTGCGGCAGAAGCAATCGGAGCAGATCCAGTTCTTGCAAGGGTAGGTACAATGTATCACGATATCGGTAAACTTTCACGCCCGATGTTCTTTGTGGAAAACCAATCTTTCTATGGTATTGATAATCCGCATAAAACTTGTACGCCGCGTTTTAGTAAAATGCTTATTACGGCTCACCCGAAAGATGGTTTGGAGCTTGCTAAGGATGAAAAACTTCCTCAAGTTATTCATAACTTTATTGTTCAGCACCACGGAACAAGCCTTGTAAGCTATTTTTATAACGAAGCATTGAAAGAAGAAGGTGAAGATAAGGTTAAAGAAGAACAGTTCCGCTATCCCGGGCCGAAACCAAATATGAAAGAAACAGCTATTCTTATGATAGCCGATGCGGTTGAGTCAGCGGTAAGAGCTGCAAAGAATCCTTCTAATGAAGAAATTGATGCTATTATTAATAAAATTATTAAAGAAAGACTTAATGACGGTCAGTTGGATGATTCTCCGCTAACGCTCAGAGATTTAAAAACTATTGCGGAAACTTTCTCAAGAATGTTGAGAGGTATGCACCATAAGAGAATTAAATATCATAATGATTTAGTTCAGGAATTTGATAAAAATAAATACGAACATGATTTAGATGTTGTGCCTCCTCCAGCTTTAGATGCGGATTTGGAATCAAAGATTAAGGAATTAGAAAACAAAAAGAATGACAATTTATAATATTTTTACGGAAAATATTTTCCCAAACTGGAATGTTGATGAAAAAGATGTTATAGAAAAAACCCGAAGAATGCTTGAATACTATATAGCAAATCTCGGAGAGCAAAGCTGTCTTCGGGGTAAATGTTATGATTCAATTACGTTAGATATAGTGTTTACCGATTCGGAAAAGACTCACGAATTAAATCGTGATTATAGGGAAAAGGATTACCCTGCTGATATTATAACCTTTGCAATTTTTGCAGATGATGAGAACAGTTTTATTTTTGACGGTGATATTAATCTCGGCGAAATTGTAATTGCTTTAGATAAGGTGATTGATGGGGTAAACAGAGATATAAGTCATTCGGCTAACCGCGAGCAGGAATTGTTCTTTTTAATAAGCCACGGATTGATGCATCTTTTGGGATTTGACCACCAGAGCGAGGAAGAGTACAATTTTGTTATAGAAGAGCAAAGAAAAGCGCTGGGGAGTATCGAGTATGACAAAATTTAAGTCGCAGGGATTTGGAAACACTTTTAAGAATGCAAGAAAAGGTTTCAGACTAGTTTTAAAAAGTGAGATGAATATTAGGGTGCATATAGTAATAGCTTCTTTTGTTATGATTCTTGCTTATATTTTGAAATTCTCGGCTTTAGAGTTTTGTATGCTTTTATTTGCTATTGCGATTGTTATTGTGTCTGAAATGCTCAATACGGCAATAGAATTTGCACTTGATTCAATTTATCACAACAGATATTCAAAGATGGTTGGGATGGCAAAGGACATTTCAGCAGGTGCTGTAATGTTTGCCTCATTTATTAGTGTATTGGTTGGATTGATTTTATTTGGAAGACATTTGATTTATTAGGCTTTGCTGGATTCTAGTAACCGCCACTCTCTCCAATCGTATCAACCGCTTCTACTTTGATATCAGTAATCAATTCTGAGTAAGAGATTACAACTATTGTTGGGATGTGTCTTTCTAACAATTGATACAACGGTAATCTGATTCTTGGAGAACATAAGATTACAGGCTGTAAACCAATGCTCTGGTGAGCACGCATTAGTGTCATTGCTGTTGATTCAATCAAGTCCTGTACCTGCATTGGGTTAAGCAGGAACATTGTACCTAATTCGGTTCTCTGGCAGCTGTCATCAAGTGTTTTTTCCCATTCAGGTGAGAGTGTAAGTGCATAGAGTACCTTGTCTCTGTCTACGTTGCTTAAACAAATTTGGCGGCCAAGAGCTGCACGCAGACGTTCTGAAAGGATATCGGGCTCTTTTGAAAATCTTGCGTAATCACACAGACGCTCGAATACAAAGATAATATCTTTGATAGAAACCTTTTCGCGGATTAGGTTTACGAAAATCTTTCTTAAGTCTGATGTTGAAATAATTGCAGGAACAAGGTCGTTAACCAATGTAGGGTCTTGTGAACGTACAAGTTCCATAAGTTTAAGAACGTCTGTTTTTGTCATAACTTCGTCTACGTGTTTACGTACACATTCCTGTAAGTGAGTAACAAGAACATCTGTTGCATCGACTGCTGTAACATTTTTAGTTGCTTTTGCATCATCCTGACTAATCCAGTAAGCCTGAGTTTGATATGTTGGGTCAACCCCGACAATCGCATCTTCAGGAATAGTTTTCTTAACTGAATCCCACTGGTCAGCGATAACCATATATTTTCCAGGATAAACATAGCCTGAGGCTACTACGTTATTACGGATAGAAATAACGTATTCGTTGGCTTCCAGAGCTGATGAGTCCATAATACGGATATTTGGTAAGATATAACCTAATTCGTCGGTTACACGCTGACGGAGAGCAGCGATTTTAGCAAGTAATTGACCTTCCTGATCAGGGTCGGCGATAACAAGCAATCCTGCGCCAACCTGTAAGCTTAGTACGTCAACACCAAGTCTTTCGTACATCTTATTAGGGTTAACCAAGTCTTGCATATTCTGACGAACGCTTTCCAATTGACCCAATTGAGATTGAACATCTGCGTTAACCAATACGGAGAAGCCTGCAACTGCAAGAATTATTGTAAAGATTAAGAAAGGCAGGAACGGTAAACCTGTAATCGGACAGGTTATTGTAATCAGACCTAAGAATAATGCCGCAAAGAACAATGAATAAGGCTTTGCCATAATCTGATTTGTTAAATCACCACCCAGTGAGGTGTTTCCTGCTGAAGCACGTGTCATGACGATACCTGCTGCAATTGACATCAGAAGAGATGGAAGCTGAGATGCCAGACCGTCACCGATTGTTAAGATTGTATATTTGTTGATAGCTTCTTCGGGCGACATCTGGTTCATTAAACATCCGATACATAAACCGCCGACAATGTTAATTATAACGATGATGATACCTGCCATAGTATCACCTTTTACGAACTTCATGGAACCGTCCATTGAACCGAATAAACTTGATTCTCTTTGGAGGTCTTCACGTTTTTTAACTGCTTCTTCGGGTGAAATCAATCCTGCGTTAAAGTCAGCGTCAATTGTCATTTGTTTACCGGGCATCGCGTCTAAGGCAAAACGAGCAGCAACTTCGGCAATACGTTCAGCACCTTTTGTGATTACCATGAACTGTACAACGGTAATAATCAGGAAGATTACACCGCCTACAACAAGGTTTCCGCCCGTAACGAAGTTCCCGAATGCTTCTACAACCTCGCCTGCGTACCCTTTTGACAGAATCAAACGGGTTGAGGCAATAGATAGTACCAGACGGAACATTGTACCAATCAGGATGATAGAAGGAAAAGCTGCAAGTTCAAGCGGTTTTTGGACATATAAAGATATCATCAATAAGACAATACCAAGAGTAATATTCAAGCTTATCGAAAAATTGATAACCCAATCAGGCATCTCCATAATGAGGATTAACACCAGTGTCATTACAAAGAGTGCGAGGAATATTTCTGATATTGGTTTATTTTGTCCTTCTGCTGCCATT
>JAMPIM010000049.1 GCA_023662705.1 Candidatus Gastranaerophilales bacterium
ACCCAAGAAGATGTATCCAGTCCTGATGCTAATCCGCTGAATGATATACTCATTGTCTTTTTACCTGATTCCTATCTTGTACCTTTTTAAAGAAAAGGATACCGAAGTTTTGAGCAGACTTCGGTATCTACTCATGTGGCATCTCCATAAGGAAAATGCACACCCCAATAATTCTTTAAAACTTGTTTAAAAATATCAGCTCATTATTTAATTATCCTTATTTATTAACGGCTTGGGTGGTGGGGATACATTTCTGTTAAAATGTATAGTATACACCTATCGCTTTTTCTATATTATAGCACAATTTGGAGCCTTTGTGAACCCCTTGCTAAAAAAAAGTAATAAAAAAACAAGCCCTGAAAAGCTTATAAACAGGTTGGCAATAAATCTTTTTCTATACATTTTAACAGTTTTGTAATGAACGAAGTAAAATTAATACTTTAGAGTATAAAATTGGTATAACTCTTATCAATCTGGTCTTGTTCTATCCCGATATATCTCAAGGTTATTTGCGGGCTGGAATGGTTAAAGATTTTTTGCAGCATTGCAACGTCTTTAAATTGTCGATAATGATGGTATCCGAATGTTTTTCGCATTGTATGAGTCCCGAATGTGTCTTGCAGACCGCTTTCTTCACACGCCTGCTTGATTATATAATATGCGGTTACACGATTCAGCCGGTTTTTAAACTTTGTCATAAACAGCGGTGTGTCGGAAGTTTTTCCTCTTGTATATTCGGCAAACATTGGCATTAATTTTGTATTGATAGGGATTCTCTTTGCTTTACCCGTTTTCTTTTCCGTAAGCTTAATGAAATTCTTTCCTTTTACATCTCCGACATTCAGAGCTAATATGTCTGAAACCCTTAGTCCGCAGTTTATTCCGATTGTAAAAAGAAGCAAGTCTCGTTGGTTTTTGCTTAAAACACTTTCTATGCGCCGAATATCGGGTATATTTCTGATTGGTTCTACAGTACTCATAATAAACTCCTTTCTTTTATTAATATATCTCTGCTGTTGAGATAATTTATCAGCCCGTTCGTACATTCTACAGGGTAGTTTATATAATTTTTAGCAAAAAAACTTCTGTTTGGTTTTTTAGTCTGTATGAAGCCTTTAAAAATCAGTATTGCAGAGACTGCTCGTTTGCCCTTTGAGGAAGTACGCGGGTCTGAAAAAGAAAGATTTAAAAAGTCAGCTCAGCTCTCATCACGATTGCTGACTGAATTATCTAAGGTTATGCATAATAATGAGTGTTCTGTTGATGATTTTAGAAAAATTCTGGATTCTGTGCTTGCGCCTTACAAAATAAATTACTCAATACATCAAAATGTAAGTGAGCATTATGCAGGATCTCTTGGAATGGAAATTGATGTTGCTGAAACAGCAAATGAAATTCTTGTTCAAAGAAATGGATTTAAATTCTTTTTGCCAATGCGAACTCCTGAAACAATTAACAATAAATTTACAATTTTGCATGAGGCAGGACATTTATTTGACCATATTACCAATCCGAAAACTCAACGTATGGATTTTTTAAAACAATATGGTGATATGGATTTAGCGGATAAAGTGGAAGTATTCAAGCGTGAATTTGTTGAAGGGAATCATTATGATGCTCCCTTAAACTTAAACGAATTTAAAGACAAGATACAAAGGCTTCTCGCAGAAATTCCTGATGATGTAGCAATTGAGTCTTTAATGTCGATAAGAAATACGATTAAAACAGAACGTCATCAATATGTTCTGGGTATAAAAAAGATGTTAAAGAATCCGTTTGAAAATTTTGAGCGTATAGTGCAAGAAGTCTTTTTCTTAATCAATTATGCAAAATTTAAGCAGAGACTAGCTTTTGCAAATCAGTTGTTAAAAGAGAAGCTTGCATCCGAGCGTTCTAGGATACAATCGTCTCAAACAGTTCAATAGCTCTGAGTATTGCTTTATCCATGTTGTAATATTTATAATCGCCAAGTCGTCCAAGAAAATAAATATTATGTAGATTTTTGGCTTTTTCAAGATATTTATTATACAATTCTGTGTTTTCGTCTTTCGGAATCGGGTAATATCGTTCGTTTTTATCTAATCGGAACGGTTCTGAGTATTCTTTTGCAATAACGGTTTTTTCTGATTTGTCGTTCAGATAGTATTTGTATTCGTGTATTCTTGTAAAATCGTAATTGCAAGGATAATTTACGCAGGCATTTGATTGATAAAATTCTCTGTCGTAGGTTTCGAATTTAAAATTTACGCTTCTGTAAGGGAGTTCTCCGAATTCGTAATTAAAGTATTCATCAATCGAACCTGTGTAAAAAATTCTATCAAATTCTTTTGTATCAAATTTATTGAATTCGGTATTTAATTTAATCTCAATATTTTTGTGGCTCAAAATGTTTTTAACAAGTTGGGTGTAGCCGTTTAAAGGAATTCCCTGATATTTGTCTTGAAAATATCTGTTATCTTTTGATAAATACACGGGAACTCTTGCAGTTACGGCACTATCGACTTCATCCGGAGAATGCCCCCATTGTTTGGTTGTATAATGCAGGAATATTTTTTCATAAACATAGTTTGCAAGGAATTTTAAGTCTTCATCATTCTGGTTTTGAAACTCTAAAATAGGAACTTTTGTATTTACCTGAAAATGAATAAGGAGTTTTTCTTCAAGTTTCTTTGCAAGAGTTTCCGGAAAAACATCATAAAGAGTGTTGAAGTTAAACGGGATATGGGTTTCAATACCGTCAATATATCCGATAACTTTATGCATATAAGTGTTAAAATCGGTAAATTGTTTAAGATATTTCCAAACTTTTTCCGAGTTGGTATGGAAAATATGAGAGCCGTATTTATGAATCATTATTCCGTTTTCGTCACGATAATCATAAGAGTTTCCTGCAATATGTTCTTTTTTATCTATTACAACAACTTTTTCGTTTAAGTTTGATGCAAGCAGATTCGCAATAACCGCTCCTGAAAATCCTGCACCTACTACCAGATTTTTCATTTTTATCTCCTTTTTAATTATAGAATTTGTTTTCTGTAGGATTAAAAAATCCCGCAAACGGTTACAACATTCGGGTATTATTTTAATTTTTTGAGAGTATTAATCTGTGATTACTATGAAGTACAAAGGAATAATACTTGCCGCCGGAAACGGAACCAGGCTTTATCCGGCGTCATTGGCTACATCTAAAATATTGCTTCCGGTCTATGATAAACCGATGATTTATTATCCGCTCTCGACTCTTATCTCGGCGGGTATAAGTGATATTCTGATTATTTCCAATGAAAAATATGTAAATAATTTTAAAGAGCTTTTAGGCAACGGAGAAAAATTCGGGGTTAATATAGAATACGAAATTCAATATAAACCGCGTGGTGTTGCGGAATCCTTTTTGATAGCAAAAGACTTTATCGGAGATGATAATGTTGTTTTAATTCTTGGAGATAATATTTTTTATGGTGCAGATTTTTCCAAAAAATTAAGGAATGCTATTCAAGAAAATATTAATGCAACAATATTTGGATATTATGTTAATAATCCTGAAAAATTTGGGGTTTTGGAGTTTAATAAAGATTTTGAGGTTACATCAATAGAAGAAAAACCTTTGTTCCCAAAATCTCACTATGCAGCTGTGGGGCTTTATGTTTATGATAATAAAGTTGTCGAGTTTGCGGAAAACCTTACTCCATCAAGCAGGAATGAATTGGAGATAACGGATATTAATAAAATATATTTGAAAAACAAAGAATTAAAAGTTTGTATTCTTGATGAGAATGTTTATTGGCAGGATGCGGGTTCTTTTGAAGGGCTTTTGGGGACATCCTTGTTTATAAAAGAAGCAGAGGAAAAATATAATAAAAAAATCGGGTGTGTGGAAGAAGCTGCAATCGAAGCAGGATTTGTACCGCAAACAGATATTTTTTCATCTGATTTGAACGATTATTACAATTATGTGTCAAATATTGTTGAATAAGGAGTAAATATAATGGTAAAAGTATCAGCGATAGTTCCGGTATATAATGTGGAGCGTTATTTGGAGCAATGTCTGGATAGTATTGTTCATCAGACATTGCAGGATATAGAAGTTATTTGTGTGAACGATGGCTCAAAGGATTCTTCTAAAGAGATTCTTGAACGATTTGCAGCAAAGGATTCCAGAATAAAGTTAATAAATAAAGATAACGGAGGTTATGGATCAGCCTGCAATAGAGGATTGGCAGAGGCAAACGGAGAATTTATCAGTATAATTGAACCTGATGATTATATTGATAAAAATATGTACAGCGAGTTGTATAATATAGCATCTTATCGTGATGTCGATATAGTTAAGTCTGCTTATTATGAATATAATGACCCTGAAGACGGGATAGAATACTCTTTAAAAAAAATAAGATGGAGTGAAGATTACGATATGCCTGAAGGAAAAGTTTTTGAGATAAAAGACTGTTCTCAGCTTTTGTATTTCCATCCGAGTATTTGGTCTTGTTTATACAGAAAAGAGTTTCTTGATAAGCATAATATAAAATTTGTAGAAGCAAAAGGCGGCGGCTGGGTTGATAATCCTTTCCAAATTCAGACTTTGTGTTTGTCTAAAAGAATTTGTTATACGGATAAAGCATACTATTATTACAGATTATCAAATCCGACATCATCAAGTAATATTGTAGATATTTCCTTCCCGTTTGACAGAAGTAATGAAGTTCACGCGTTCTTGGACGGTCAAAATATAGATGATAAAAATATCCTTGCTCATTTATACAAAAGGGAGTTTAGTTATATTCATATCATTCTTGGCGGGGTTACAAAAACTCTTTTGGGAGCAGCGGTTAGTAAAATTCAGGATATGATTAACAGAATGGATAGCCGAATTATTTACAGTAATAATTATATTACCGAATACGAAAGAAATTTTTATGAAGGATGTAAAACCGAATCAGGAATTCTTGATATTATGAAAGAATTGAAAGCCCGAAAGCATAATGTTACGGTTGTAGACTAAAAATTAAGCCGCTTTATTTTAAAAGCGGCTTTTTGTTTAATTTCAGCTCCCATTGAAATGCGCTGTGAATACTGTTTTCAAGAGTTTTTTGAGGTTTCCAGTTTAGAACTTTTTCTGCTTTTGTGTTATCGGCAACCAATTTTGCAGGGTCTCCTTCTCTTCTTTCTTTTATTATTAAAGGGATTTTTTGTCCTGTAATATTTTCACATAAATCAAATACTTCTTTTACGGTATTACCTTCTTTTGTACCAAGATTAAAGTAATCTGTTTGACCTCCCTTTTCTAAATATCTTAGAGCTGCAATATGTGCTTGGGCAAGGTCTTCTACATTAATATAATCCCGAACGCAGGTTCCGTCTTTTGTATTGTAATCATTTCCATACATTTCAAAGGTTTTCCCTTCTCCAAATGTAGATTTTAAAATGTTCGGAATCAAATGCGTTTCAGGTTCATGCCATTCTCCTATTCTTCCATTTGAGTCTGCTCCTGCAACATTAAAATATCTTAGTCTGACAGATTTTAAATTGTAAGCTCTGTCATAATCATCCATAATTTTTTCGATAAATAATTTGGTCTGTCCGTATGTGTTTATCGGATTTTGCGGATGACATTCATCGATAGGTATATTTTGGGGTTCGCCATAAGTTGCTGCTGTTGAAGAAAATACAATTTTATCAACATTGAATGATTTCATAACATTAAGCAGGTTTATTGTACCAACCAGATTGTTTTTGTAGTATTTCTCCGGCATGGTCATTGATTCTCCGACCTGTGATAAAGCTGCAAAATGCATTACGGCATCTATATTGTTTTCAAATGCGGAAAATAATGTTTCAAGGTTTAACAAATCACCTTTTAGAAAGGAAAAAGAGGTTTCTCCGATGTTTTGTAATGTTGATATTGTTTCAAGATGCCCTGTTGAAAGGTTATCATAAACAAGAACTTCATATCCTTGATTAAGCAAAGCTAAGATGCAGTGGCTGCCGATATATCCGGCTCCGCCTGTCACTAAAATTTTCATATAATTATCCTCCTAAAGTAAAAGCTCTACAGTTTAATTTAAGAGGATATTTTTTACATTCTGCTTGTAGTTTATAAACAGTCGGTTTTATTACAGATTGTTAACATTATAAAAATAATAGGGTTGAAGAAATAAAAAAGTATGGTTAAAATAATTGTGTATACATTTACACTCATTAGAAAATTAAATATTTAGCGAATTAAGTAGTATATACGAGGAATTAAGTATGAAAAGAAAAATGGTGGCCAAAATCTACTCTAACCCTCTGACGACTAAAATTTCAGGGGGTGCTTTAAAGACCTTATCAACAGCAGCTTTTGCAGCTTGTGTCAGCCTTTCATTGGCAAATCCTGTGAACGGTGCTGATTTAGCTTCTGTTGATTCGCAAGGCAATGTCAAAATCACTTCTGAAGCATTGGGAACATCTCAAAATATTAACTGGAAAGAACTTCCTGAAAAACCTGCGGATGATGCGTTGAATATTATTGAACTAAAACTTCCAAATGACTTTACACAATATTTTCAATATAAATATAAAACCCCCGATGGTTATGCATCAAGCCAAACAAGATTAAAAGATAACCTTACCACTGACAATGTAAACAAAGTTTTATTTCACGATATTAGTCTTGTTAATTCAGGTACTGATGTTACCCAAAGCAGTGGTGCTGTTATATATAACACTAAAGATAACTCTAATATTGATATATTTGCTGACTTTAAAAATAACAAGATAATATCTGAAAGTCATTCCAATGGCGGAGCTATTTATAATAAATATGGTAAACTTGGCAATATCAATGGTGATTTTATAGAAAACTCTATCACTTCTTCATATTTTGCGTATGGCGGCGCAATTTTTAATGGAGGAACAAGCAGTATAATAGGTAATATTACCGGTGATTTTATAGGTAATAGTGTTTCTGCCAGTATTGATAGTTCGGCTTTTGGCGGAGCGATTTATAATGAAGGTAAAATAGGTGCTGTAACCGGAGATTTTATTGGTAATTATATTACGGTTAAGCGTCCTAATGCTTGGTATTTTTCCGCATACGGAGCAGCAATTTGCAACCAATTAGGAACGATTGATTCTATTAAGGGTAATTTTGTTGCTAATACTATTACTGATTACGGTGCAGGAATGTTTGGACCATCAGGTGCTGCTGTTGCGAACGTTGATGGAAAAATTGGTAATATAGAAGGTGATTTTATTGGAAACTCTGTTTCAGGCGACGGGCGTTTTGATGTCGGTTACCTTGGAGGTGCAATTCTTAATCTTTCCAATGAAAAGGAATCTAAAATCGGTAATATAGATGGTGATTTTATTGGCAATTTTATTTCCGGAAATGATTCCAGTGCCGGTTATGGCGGTGCAATTTATAATGCAGGACAAATAGGTAATATTACGGGTGATTTAATAGGAAACTATGTTTCTACTACTGGTAGCGGCTCCGTATACGGTGGTGCGATTTATAATGATGAAGGCTTAATCGGTGAAAAAGATTCCGCCGGTAATCTTGTAGGCGGGTTCATTAATTCCTCTATTGTTAACAACTATGTAAAAACAGATTCGGGAGAAGCTCTGGGTGGTGCAATAGTAACTACTAAAGATTTGAATTTTATAGCAGATAATCACATGTCTGTAATTCAAGGTAACTATACTCAAGTTGGTGAAGAAAAAGATGATAACGCAATTTTTGTTGCTTCACCTAATGCGACATTAAACTTTAAGCTCCAAAATGGAGGAAAAGTTGCAATGTATGACAATATCCGAGGTTTAGACGGTTACAAGGTTGACATTACAGGTGATAGTATCGATAATACTATGTTTTATATGTATAACGATATGTATGATGCTAATTTAACATTCGGCAATACAACAATTAATACTATTAATAATGATATTCACGTGTATAACGTTAATAATTTAACACTAAACGGCGATACAAATATGGTTGCTGATGTTGATTTAGTAAATAAAGAAATGGACAGGTTCACAGCTTCTTCATACGGCGATGCTAAGCATAATGGTAACTTGAATGTTATCGGTATGAACCTTCTCAATGATGCTCCGGAAGGTCGTGATTTTACTGCTATTTACTTTGCAGAAAACGGCTTAAAGGATAATGTAACTCATAATGGTCTTGAGGTTCCGAATGAAAAATATCAGGATTTTCAAGTCTTAACTCCAATTTATAAATACAACGTAACCTATGATAAGGAACATCAATACGATGGAAAAGGTGAAGGCGGTTACTTTATATTCACAAAAGGGGATAAATACTTCCGCCCAACCGATCCGACAGATCCTGACAGCCCTGTTGTGCCGACTCCCGGCGGGAATGAAAGTGATGCATATAACCCTGCTGTATTATCTACTCCTGTCTTAACTCAAGCAGCAGGACAATCTGCTATGACTGAAACATTCAGATATGTATTTGAACATGCAGATGCATTCACGCAGTTGCCTGCTCTTGACAGATTTGCAGTCATAAACGAAAATCAATATGCTATAGCTAGTACCGACTTCAATCAAAATATCTCTTACCATTCAACAGACCTTCATAACAAAGGTGTTTGGGTAAGACCTTATACATCTTTTGAAAACATTCATCTTTCAAATGGTCCAAAAGTCGATACTATAAACTATGGTACTCTAATTGGCTTTGACAGTGATTTTAAAAAACTTGCTAAAGGTTGGACTAATGTTTCTACTGCATATATAGGATATAACGGTTCTCAAATTAACTACAACGGTGTTGATACCTCTATGAACGGAGGATTGTTAGGTTTAACCGAAACATTCTATAAAGGCAATTTTTGGACAGCGATAACTTCTACTGTAGGTGCCGGTACAGCTCAAACAAGAACAATGTACGGTAATGAAGATTCTACAATTTTAATGGGAGGTATCGGTTCAAAAACAGGTTATAACTTTGAATTTAAAGAAGGTAAATATATTTTGCAGCCGATTATGTTCTTGAGTTATACTTTTGTAAATACTTTTGATTATACTAATGCCGCAGGTGTAAGAATTAATTCAGACCCTATGCATACAATTCAAGTGAATCCGAATGTAAGATTTATTTCAAATACTAAAAACGGTTGGCAGCCATACGCACAAGTTGGTATGGTATGGAACTTAATGAATGAAACAAGTGCAACCGCAAATGGAATAAAACTACCTGAAATGCATACAAAACCTTATGTAGAATACGGTTTAGGTATTCAAAAACGCATGAAGGATAGATTCACTGCATTCGGTCAAGCAATGATACGCAACGGTGGACGAAACGGGATTGCGATTACCGCAGGTTTTAGATGGGCTTTGGGTAAAGATGATAGTCATATAGAAAAGGTAAATGCTCAAAATAATAAGAAGCTATCATCAGCTGCGGCTCTTGATAAAAACATAACTACAGATTTGTAAAGTATAACACTTGACAAACGTGAAAAAATAATCAATAATATTGTTAACTGGTTAACAATATTATTGATTAAATTATGAATGAAAAAATACTTAATGAACTGCTTTCCATATTTGAAATAACAGCACAGCTCGAGGTTTTATACAAACAATTTTTTGGAGATTCCCTGCTCAATTATACCTATGCAGAAATGCACTGCATAGATTGCATTGGAAAAATAGAAAACCCTAATGTAACTAAAATTGCTCAGGAAATGAAGCTTACAAAAGCAGCTATTAGTAAAAATATTAAAAAGCTTTTATCTAAAAACGCTATTGAAATATACAAAAATCCTGCCAATAAAAAAGAAATATACTATAAACTTACACCTATTGGACAGGAAGTATTTAGTATGCACTTGAAAATGCACGAAACTTGGTGCAACAAAGACAATGAGTTTTTTAAACAATTCAAAAAAGAAGATTTAGAAATTCTATTAAATATCTTATCTGAATATAATAAAAATCTGCAAGGGCGACTGGATAATATAAATAGAAAGGATAGTTTAAAATGAAAAAGACATTTAAAATTGAAGTAGATTGTGCCAATTGTGCAAATTTAATGGAAGAAGCTGCAAAAAAGACAGCAGGTGTAAAAGATGCTGTTGTTAACTTTATGGCACAAAAAATGGATGTAGAATTCTTTGAAGAAGCAGATCCAAAATCTGTAATGAAAGAAGTTTTGAAAAATTGTAAAAAAGTTGAAGAAGATTGCGAGATTTTTCTCTAAAAGAGTTACTGAGGGCTGAATTATGAATAAAAAACAAAAGAAAATGTTAAAAAGAATTATCATAGCAACAATTCTTTTGATTGTATTACATATACTTCCTATACAAGGCATAATAAGATTTTTAGCCTATATGGTTCCTTATTTTATCATAGGATACGATATAATAAAGAAAGCAGTCCTTGGTATAAAAAATCGCAAACCGTTTGATGAATCATTACTTATGGCAATAGCTACACTTGGTGCAATAGCATTAGCTTTGTATCAAGAAGCTCACGGGCAAATCGGAGATTATGTAGAAGCTATCGCAGTTATGCTGTTTTATCAAATTGGGGAATTTTTCCAAAATATTGCAGTTTCAAAAAGTCGTAAAAATATTTCTGAATTAATGGATATTCGACCTGACTATGCCAATATCGAAGTTGACGGTAAAATCAAACAAATAAGCCCTGATGAGGTTCTAATAGGGACTATTATTACTGTAAATCCGGGAGAGAAAGTTCCCATTGATGGTATTATCGTAGATGGAAAATCTTCCTTAAATACAATAGCTCTGACAGGTGAAAGCGCACCAAGATTTGTAAATGAAGGTGAAGAAATTATTTCAGGCTCAATTAATATGTCGAGCCCTCTAAAAATAAAAACAACAAAGAATTTTGGCGATTCAACCGTATCTAAAATATTGGAGCTTGTAGAAAATGCAAGTTCTAAAAAATCTAAATCAGAAAATTTTATTTCAAAATTTGCAAGAGTTTATACTCCCATTGTTGTGTTTTCAGCATTGGCTTTAGCGATATTTCCTCCAATATTCAGATTATTGTTTTTAAATTCCCCTGCGTTGTGGAGCGTATGGATATATAGAGCATTAACATTCCTTGTTATAAGCTGTCCTTGTGCTTTGGTTGTGAGTATTCCTCTGTCATTTTTTGCAGGAATCGGAGGAGCATCTAAAGCCGGTATTTTAATCAAGGGGGCAAATTATCTTGAAACCTTATCTAAGGTTAAAACAATAGTTTTTGATAAAACAGGTACGCTAACGCAAGGTGTTTTTGAGGTTAATGCTATACATCATAACAAAATCAGCAATGAACAGTTAATTGAGTATGCTGCATTGGCTGAAAGCGCAAGTTCGCATCCGATTGCAATAAGTCTTAAAAATGCATACAAAAAAGAAATAGATAATTCTCGTGTTTCAAGCATAGAAGAAATCAGCGGCAATGGGATTATTGCTAAAATTGATGATTTAGAAATAATGGCAGGAAACGAAAAGTTAATGGAAAAATTTGGAATCGAGGTTATTAAATGTCATTCTGTCGGAACAATTATCCATATTGCTATAAACAAGGAATACGCAGGGCACGTAGTTATTTCTGATACAATCAAGCCTGATTCAGCAAAAGCAATTGAATGTCTTAAAAAATTAGGTATAAAAAATATTATTATGCTAACAGGCGACTTGAAAAAAGTAGCTTTAGATGTTGCGAAAAAATTGAAAATTGA
>JAMPIM010000004.1 GCA_023662705.1 Candidatus Gastranaerophilales bacterium
TTACGCATATTAATACAAGAGTCAGAGCACCTGCTTTTGATGCTGTAATTAAACATATAATAAGCGCAATTGCGGGGCCGACAACAGGAATAATGTCCAATACCGCAGTTATCAAACCTAATAATATTGCATAATCAACTCCGATTAAAAGAAGTCCGACAGCCATAATTACACCGACACTTGTCATTGTCGCGATTTGAGCAATTACGTATCCGCCGATTTTCTTTGAGATTGTTTCAATAATTTCTTCCGCCTTTTCTTTCATATTTGCAGGGAAAAGACTCATATAGGCTGTTTTTACTTCTTCTTTATCAGCCATAAAGTAATAAATAATAATTAATGCAGCAATCAGATAAACTACTGCTTGAGCAAAGTTAATACTTATATTAATAGATTGATTAACGAATTTTGAGGTAAATCCTGATGCTGAAGATATAAAATCCCCTAAATCAATAGCTGCAAGCTGTGACTTGCTTATTACAGGTAATGTTGCAGCGAATTCTTTTAAGGATTCTATATATGACGGTATGTGAGCAATAAAAGACTTAATTTCGTGTCCTGCCATTGCGATTAGAGGAATAAAGAATGCTCCGAGTACAAGAACCGTTAGTCCGAGAACAATTCCGGCTGCTGCACTTCGATTAAGCTTCTTAAACTTGTCTACTAGCGGATTTAGTGAGCATGCTATTACGTATGATGCAAAGAATAAGATTGCAATATCTTTAATAGATGCAATGAATTTAAGTAATAGAATCATTACAACAAAAAAGATTATATTTTTAGCTGTAAGATATTTCTGAAAAATATTATCGAACATAGTAACTCCTCCAATTTCAATATTACCATAAAATATGCTAAAATAAGTCTATGGAAATTTTATTGGATATTAGAAACCTGTCAATTGAATATACGAGTATAAAAGAGGGCAATAAATCAGTAGTTAAGGCGGTTAATGATGTGTCACTTAAGATTCTGCGCGGAGAAATTTATGCTCTGGCCGGCGAATCAGGCTGTGGTAAATCTACTTTGGCTAAAGCAATAACTAAGCTTGTTCCGCCAAAATCCGGCGAAATGCTCTATGACGGGGTAAATATATATGATATTAAACGTGATTATCCGAAGAATGTTCAGATGGTTTTTCAAAACCCGTATTCCAGTCTTAATCCGAAGATGAAAATCAAAGATATTCTTGTTGAACCTTTGGATATTAATACAAAACTTGCGCGCAGTGAAAAGGAAGCTCTTGTAGAAGAGGTTCTTAGTGACGTAGGGCTGCCGCTAACTTGCTTAAATCTTTACCCTCACGAGTTTTCAGGCGGGCAAAGACAGCGAATAGCAATAGCAAGAGCACTGATTCTTAATCCGAAACTATTGATTGCTGACGAGCCTGTGAGTGCACTTGATGCTAGTATTCAGGCACAAATTATTAATCTGTTAAAAGATTTACGTCTAAAAAGAGATTTAACAATATTATTTATTTCTCATGACATGAATGTTATTAAATATTTGGCTGACAGAGTCGGTATAATGTATTTTGGCACTCTGGTCGAGGAAAATTATGCGGGTACAATTTTCCGTTATCCGAAAGAAGATTATACAAAGAAGCTTATTTCAGCTGTGCCGATGTTAAAGTATTAAGATTTGTAACAAAAAATATGCTTCCTGAAATTGGAATAAATTTATATACTTTATATCTATGTAAGATGAAACAATATGGGAGCAACAAATATGTCGGCTAATATTAATGCAAATGTTTTAAAAAACTTTATTATTAAAAATATCGGTGCTAATCATTTAACAGAAAAAACAGCTCAAAAAGCGGGTATTTCTAAAGACCAGTTTGATGAAGCAAATGTTGATGAAAATAAATATCTTGAATTGGACGAAATCCTTCAAGACAACGATTTGTATGAACAGTTCGCTACAATGTATGTAGCTGAGCAAGATGATAAAGCGAAGACTAAAGACGAGGAAACCGAGAAAAAGGAACAAACACAGGTAAAAGACAAAAACGGAGCAGGCGTTTAATTCAGATTAGATTATGAGAGAGTAGAAAAAGAAGAATAAGGTATTTAAAACGGAGCCCGCGGGCTCCGTTTTTTATCCGCTTGTACAATAGTCAAAACTCCTTTATTATAAATACTTATTAAAAAGGAGTTTATTAATATGAAAATGCTGATATTTGATTTTAGGGAATCTGAACGTGATTTTTTTGAACGTAATGAGTTTACGGATTTTGAGATAACTTTTATAGAAGAACCTTTAAACGAGATGTCCCAATTAACGGAAGAACAATTAAGGGATACTGATATTGTCAGTGTTTTTATAAATTCGTCTTTGTCAGAAGAAGTGATAAGTAAGTTTAAAAATTTAAGAATGATTGCAACCCGCTCTACCGGATATAATCATATTGATGTGAAATACTGCACTCAGCGTAACATAGCAGTGTTTAATGTTGAACAATACGGACATACGGCTGTAGCACAATATACAATCGGGTTAATGATTGCGATTGTAAGAAATATGCTTCCTGCATATTTTGCAATGCAAAAAAATCTGATAAATCACGCTGATTATGAGGGACGTGACCTTGAAAATATGACGTTGGGTATTATCGGCGGAGGTGCTATTGGCGGCGGCGTTGCGCAGATTGCACATGCAATGGGAATGAAAGTTATTGTTTATTCTTATAAAAAATCAGACAGTTTAAAAGATATTGTGGAGTTTGTTGAGCTCGATGAACTTTTAAGGGAATCGGATATTATATCGCTGCATATTCCTTATACAACAGAGACGTATCATTTCCTTGGAGCAGAAGCGTTTAACAAAATGAAAGAAGGCGTTTATATTATCAATACAGCCCGCGGAGAATTGGTGGATGTTGTTGCGCTTTATGAAAATTTAATGAGCGGTAAGGTAAAAGGGGCTGCGTTGGATGTTTTAGAATGTGAAAATGCTACATTCAGCGGTGAAATCTTGGATGATATTAAGAATTCTAATTCAAAATGCTTAACTAGTGCACTTGTGACAGAAAAACTGCTAGGTTTTAAAAATGTTATTTTAACTCCGCATATTGCTTATAATACACAAGAAGCGGTTAATACCATTCTAAAAACAACCTTTAATAATATAAGGGATTATGTTAAAGGAATGGATAACAATCGGGTATGCTAAAACTTAGTCCCTTGTCTGCTGTCGCGGCGAATGAATTCCTTGTCGATTCTGTTTAGGGTATCCAGCTTTTTGCCAATCCATCTTGGAGCAACAAGTTCCGTGCGTAAGCCGTTGCCTGCAAGACGATGTATTGTTGTTTGCGGGGGTAAATATTCTAGAAAATCGCATACGGTTGAAACATATTCATCTTGGGACATAAATTCAAGTTCTCCGGCGCGGTATATTTCTGCAAGCTTAGTTCCTTCAAGCGCGCATAACATGTGGATTTTTACGCCTTCCGGCTCAAGTTTTGCTATGGTTTGAGCGGTTTGCATCATCTCTTCGTATGTTTCAAAAAGGTTCAAAATAACGTGCAGACAAATGTTTATTCCTGCTTCTTTGGTCTTTTCGTAAGCTTCCAAAAAACATTTGTAATCGTGACCGCGATTAATTTTTATAAGAGTTTTGTCGTGAACTGTTTGGAGTCCGTATTCAATCCAAGTATAGTAATCAGATGTAAATGAAGATATTAAATTTAATTTATCTTCATCTACACAGTCGGGGCGGGTTCCTATGGAAAGCCCCACAATATCAGGGTGATGAAGTGATGCTGTGTAGATTTTTTCTAATTCCTGAACGGGTTTATATGTATTCGAAAATGCCTGAAAATAAGACATGAATTTTTGAGCGCCGAATCTTTCTGATAAAGTTTTGGCGCCTGTATTAACCTGCTCTTCTATTGATAAAAGATTAGAGTGAGCTTGTGAAAAGCTTCCGCCGTCATCACAAAAAATACAGCCGCAGTTTGATATTGTGCCGTCTCTGTTGGGGCAGGAGAACCCTGCATCAAGAGTTATTTTATAAACCTTTGCTCCGAATTTTTGTTTTAAGTGGTCGCTGAACGCGTTGTATCTTTTTTCCATATATTAAGAGTAACACAAACTTCTTTTGTGATAAAATTAAGAAAAAGAGGATTTAAGCTTATGAAAATGTCAAAATTATTCGTACAAACTTTAAGAGAATTTCCTTCCGATGCGGAAGTTATTTCTCATAAAATGCTTATCAGAGCAGGTTATATAAGAAAACTTACCAGTGGGGTTTATAACTATTTACCCCTAATGTGGAGAGTTTTGAAAAAAGTTGAAACCATCGTTCGTGAAGAAATGGACAAAGCAGGTGCTCAGGAACTTTTGATGCCTTTTGTTCAGCCAAAAGAGCTCTGGGAAGAATCAGGCAGATGGGGTGCGTATGGCGGTGAACTTATGAGACTTAAAGACCGTCACGGTCGTGAAATGTGCCTTGGACCGACTCACGAAGAAATTATTACTGCAATTGCACGTGATGGTTTGAAATCATACAAACAGTTACCTGTAAACTTATATCAGATTCAGTCAAAATTCCGTGACGAAAGACGTCCGCGTTTTGGTCTTTTGAGAGGTCGCGAGTTTATTATGAAAGATGCTTATTCTTTTGATACAACCCAAGAAGGACTTGAAAAAGAGTATCAAAATATGTGGAAAGCATACTCTACTATCTTTAAACGCTGCGGGCTTGATACTAAAGCTGTTCAATCTGATTCAGGTGCAATTGGCGGAAGCGTCAGTCACGAATTTATGGTAATTACAGATACCGATGCAGGTGAAAATGATGTATTCTACTGTGAATGCGATTATGCAGCAAACTCAAACCATGCTGTATCAAAACTTCCTGAGGCGAAAGTTGTTGGTGATTTTGCAAAATCTGAAATTGTTGATACTCCAAATACTCATTCAATCGAGGAACTTTGTGATTTCTTAAAAATCCCTGCAACATTAATTGTTAAGACTCTTGTTTATATTGTTGATAAAAAACCTGTGTTAGCTTTGATTCGCGGAGATAAAGCTGTTGAAGAAACAAAACTTCTTAATGCAGTAGGCGGTGTTGATATTCGTATTGCAACAGCAGGCGAAATTGACGAAATGATGGGGGTAAATGGATTTGAGGCTGAAAGAGGCTTTATTGGACCTAAGGGGTTAAAAGAATATAACGGATTCCCTGTAACTGTTGTTGCAGATGAAACGGTTAAAGAATTGAAAAACTTTGTTATCGGAATTAACCAAAAAGATAAACACGGAGTTGGTTACAATTGGGGTGTGGAAGTGGAACTTCCTGAAACAGTTACCGATATTCGTCTTGTTGAAGCAGGTGAATTTTGTCCTGAATGCGGTAAACCGCTAAAAGTTACAAGAGGTATTGAGGTTGGTAATATTTTCCAATTAGGAACTAAATACTCTAAACCGATGAATGCTGTTTATCTTGACCAGAACGGCAAGGCACAGCCTTATGTTATGGGATGTTACGGTATTGGTATCTCAAGAACTGCTGCGGCTGCTGTTGAAGCTCATTATGATGAAAAAGGTATCAAATGGCCGCTTGCAATTGCTCCTTATCACGCAATAGTAATTCCTGTAAGTACAAAGGATGAAACTCAAATGAAAGTTGCGGAAGATATTTATAAAACTCTTCTAAAACACGGAGTTGAGGCAGTAATTGATGACCGTGACGAGCGTCCTGGGGTTAAATTCAAAGACGCTGACTTAATCGGTTTCCCTTATAGAATTACTGTAGGGAAGGGAATCTCAGAAGGATTGGTTGAATTCAAGGTTCGTGAAACTGATGAAATGTCAAATATAAAACCTGAAGATGCAGCAGAAATAGTTATTACAGCTGTAAACAATCTAAAATAGTGATAAATGTAAAAAGGGGATTTAATTCCCCTTTTTAATATGTTAAAATATTTTATATAACAGGAGATGAGCATGAAAAAGAATGGTTTTACTTTATCTGAATTAATAATATCTTTATCTGTAATCGGCATTGCATCAGCTTTAATGATGCCTGCAATAACAAAATTAATGCCTGATAAGTATAAAACTAAAACAGTTAATGTTCATTCGAAGATTGTAAGTGCCGTGAATACGCTTCTTGATGACGATGCAATTTACTGGTGTGTAGATAATGACAGTAAAGAAGGTTTGTCCTGCGACGGTCAGGCTCAAAAAACGGATTTAAGAAATGATAACAGATACCGTGGTGCTAATAAATTTGAAAATCTTATGGTTTATCAATTGGGTTTAGAAAATGCAAGAAATCCTATTGATAACTATCGTTGGATGACTCCTGACGGTGCTTATTGGAGATTTGAGCGCGGTTGTGATAATGACGGCAATGGTACTTTTACAGCTAATGCAAATGGAACATGTACTACAAACAATGCGCTATGTTATAGAATTACCGTTGACTTAAACGGTGCTGTTGCGAATAGCCGTCCGAACCGAATTTTTGGTCAAAACGGAGAGCAAAAACCTGATCGTTTTAGATTCAGAGTCGATAATTACGGCGGGGTTACACCTGATGATGCGATGTCAGCTGCATATTTAAGAAACTCTTTCAAATCGGCTGATAAGAAAGACGATAGAGCTAGAGCGCGACAGCTTTATGCAGACAAAGCCAGATACAGAGATTTATAATTAAAGATGTAATCCGTTTCCCCAATCACGGGCAAACATTTCACCTTTACCTTCAGGTTTAACTTTAATCAGGCGAAGAGTTCCTTTGCCTGTTTTTACGTCAATGCCTGATTTGGAAACTTTAAGAAAACTGCCTTCCGTTCCGCTATATTCTTCTTCTAGGGGTTCCGTTTCCATTACTTTTATAATTTTACCTTGGTATTCAAAGAACGCTCCCGGGCATTTGTAGACTCCGCGTACAAGGTTGTGAATCTCTTGTGCTGATTTAGACCAGTCGATTCTGCATTCTTCTTTTGAAAGCTTATCAGCGTAACATAAACCTTCTTCACATTGACATTGAGGTGTTAGAGTGCCTTCTGCAATTCCGATAAGTGTTTTTTCCAGAAGCTCAGGGGATTTGCTTGCGCAAATTTCAAAAAGCTCGACACAATTCATATTTGGTGTGATTTCAATCGGATGTTTCATGCAGATGTCTCCGCAATCCAGTCCGAGTTCGGTAATCATTGTACAGATGCCTGTTTCTTTATCGCCGTTTATAATCGCACGTTGGATTGGATTTGCACCACGATATTTTGGTAAAAGCGATACGTGCAGATTAATTGTTTCGTATTTTGGAATATCAAGAACTTCCTGAGATAATATTTGTCCGAAAGCAAATGTTACGAAGAAATCCGGTTTCAATTCTTTTAAAGCTTCAATGATTTCAGGTTCTTTGCGAATAGATTTTGGCTGAAAAACAGGGATGTTATTCTCCAGAGCGAATGTTTTAATCGGACTTGGTGTAAGTTTATGTCCACGTCCTGACGGTTTGTCAGGCTGTGTAACTACTGCCAAAACTTCAAATTTGTTATTCAAATGTTCTAATGACTTCAACCCGATGTCAGGTGTTCCGAAGAAAACTATACTAATTTTTTCCATTTTAATTTATTTGTAACCCTTTTTATAACGTCTTCCCATAAAAATTCTCTTTTTACTTGCTGTTCCAAGCGCTGTCCCATTTCTGATTTTGGAGCAGGAATATGATAAGCTGAAATATTTCTTCTATTGAAAGATTGACGCGCTCTTTCTATTATTAGAGGAATTTCTTGCTGACTATCCATTATTTTCATTTTTAGTTTCCTTAGGCAAGTTGTTAATTGCTTCTGCTAATTCAGGTTCGTCAATAAGTCTTTCAACTTCAATCGGAGGGAGATTATGTTTTTTTAGAACTTCTTCTGCTTCGAAACGATTCATAGCGTGGTCAATGAATAAAATTCCGTCAAGGTGGTCAAATTCGTGTTGAATTGCACGTGCAAGAAGGGTTCCGTCTTTTGCTTCAAGTACAAATGAGCGTCCGTTTCTGTCCATTGCTTTTACCATAACATTAGCGTATCTTCTAACATCGGTAAACGCTTCAGGGAAGCTCAAACAACCTTCGTGGCTTATGCAGGCACCTGATTTTTTAATAATCTTAGGGTTGATAAATACAATCGGATTAAGAGGTTCGTTGCCTGTTGAAACATCAATTACAAAAACTCTGTAGTTTTCACCGATTTGAGGAGCAGCAAGCCCTACTCCGTTTTGTGAATACATTGTATCCAGCATATCTTCAACCAAAATTTTTATTTTCTGAGAAACTTTATGAACTTCTTTTGCAGGAGTTCTTAGAACTGCTTCCCCATATCTTACAACTTTTCTTATAGACATAATTTACCTCACTAATTTTATTTTAGCACAAATTAATTCTTGAATGTCCACAAGTCTTTTTGGAACAATACTAAGAATGGTATTAATTCCAAACGTCCGATATACATATCTATTATTAGAATAAGTTTTGATAGTGGCTGCAAGTTGTCAAAATTACCTAAAGGCCCGATTATTGTTCCTAACCCCGGTCCAATGTTTCCTACTGCACTAACAGCTCCTGAAATCCCAATAATGGTGCTTTCTTCTATAACTGCAACAGCAAGAGCCGAAACAAAAAGGATTGCAAGATAGAATGATACAAACATCAGTGTTTGGTATAAAACATCTTTCGGCACGGAATAGTTTCCGATTTTGATATTAAAAACTGCTTTCGGGTGTAATACTTTAGCAAGCTCTGATTTCATAATCTTTAGAATCAAAAGCCATCTCATAATCTTAACCCCGCCGCCGGCAGAACTTGCGCAGCTGCCTGCAATCATAGCGATAAATAACAAAGCTTTTGATGTGTAATCCCACGATGCAAAATCAACGCTGCAAAATCCTGAGGTAGAAATTACTGAAGAAATCTGGAAAAATGCGTGGGTTAAACTTTCTGAAAAATCGTAGTTTAGGTGGGTAAATAATGATATTGCAAGTAAAACAGATAAACCTGCTGTTATTCCAAAATAAGTTCTAAATTCTTCATTCTTAAACAGAAGAATCGGATTGAATTTTGTCCATGCTCTGAATTGCAGGTTATAGCTTGCTCCTGCAAAAAACATAAAGAAACAAATAATCCATAAAATTATATTTGAATATCCGACTAGACTGTTTTCGGAAGGAGAGAATCCTCCGCCGGATACGGATGATAGGGAATTACAAACAGCTGTAAATACATCCATTCCGTTGATGCTGAGCAAAATGATTTCTATAATTGTCATCCCGAAATAGATTTTCCATAATGAAGATGCTGTGTTTTTGATTCTTGGTGTGAACTTGTCTTCCGTAGGTCCCGGAGCTTCTGCGAAGAACAATTGTCTTCCTGCAATAGCAAACTGAGGCAGAATTGCAATAAATAAGACGATAATACCCATGCCGCCGAGCCATTGTGAGAATGAACGCCAGAAAAACAATGCATTCGGATAATCATAATGAGTGAATATGGTTGCACCTGTTGCCGTGATGCCTGATGAAGCCTCAAATAATGCATTTATAGGGCTTATCCCGAAGAATAAATATGGTATTGTGGCAAACAGCCCTGCAAAAATCCAGCTGAAAGTTACAACGCAAAGCCCTTCACTTTTTTTAATATCATTAATAGATTTGATAGCGGAAGTTCCGCGTACAACTTTTTTTAAAGTTGCTCCAATCATTAATGATGAAGCTGCTGCAATAATGAATGGTAAAATAGCCTGCATTTCTCCATAAATCAGTGCAACGACAATCGGTAATAACAGCACAAGGCTGAAATACATCATTGCAAGAGAAAACGCGTATGCTAAATACTGTGGTCTCATTTATTGTTATCCTTAAAGAAGTCGCGTATTACAGGTGCATTTTCGCTTGTAGTGAAGATTATCAGATTATCTCCTTTTAGTAATTGTGTAGCACCGTTCGGGATTATAATTCTGTTTCTTCTTTGAACAACACCAACGATTGCTTTTGCAGGGAGTCTCAAATCCATAATCTTTATGGACTCAAAATCTTCAGGAAGTGATATTCTTAAAACTTCGCCTTTTCCCTGTTCAACTGTTGCAAGAATACCTACATTTTTTTCGCATAGATTGTTTTTGATTTCATTTAGAGACGCTGTTTTAGAAGAAATTGCGATATCAATTCCGACTTTTTCAAATAAATGGACGTTGGTGTCTTTTGAAACTCTTGATATTACTCTGTTTACACCCAATTGCTTTAAAAGCAGCGAGCATAAAAGATTTTTTTCATCATTGTTTGTGACACTTACTACAACATCAGAAGACGAGATGTCTTCTTCGTTAAGAAGTTCAATATCAGTTCCGTCGCCGTGGATTACAAGAGCGTTATCCAATTGTTCGGATAAATACTCGCAGCGTTCTTCATCGCGTTCAATAATTTTAACATTCAGTTTAAGTGCTTCAAGGCTTTTTGCGAGTTTTAAACCTACATTTCCTCCGCCTATGATTGCTACGTTTTTAACAAATTCTTTTTCGTGGAAGAATTTGCCCGCAAGGATGTCCAATGAGTGTGAAAGTCCCATGAATATTACTTTGTCATCCTGATGTAATGTTGTTTCACCGTTTGGAATGAATAATTCATCTCCGCGGTTAATACCAACAATTAATGTATCTTTCGGAAACTCGCAATTTTTAACCATGCAATTTACAAGAACCGAATTCGGAGCGATTTTGTATTCTAATAAACGGGCTCTGCCTTCTGCAAAGTTTTCTACATCAAGCGCTTTGGCAACGGTAATAATTCTGAATATTTCTTGAGTAAGAAGTTCTTCCGGCCAAATTACAAAATCTACATAAAAATCTGCGTTGAATTCCGCGTCTTTTGTTATCTTTAAAGATTCTTTGTATTCTTCTTTTCTTACAAAACACATAGTGCAGACCTGACTGAGTCTTTTTGCAGTTAAGCATGCGACAATATTAAGCTCGTCTGACTGTGTGCAGGCAATAAAAACATCTGCTTTTTTGATATCTGCCTGTTTGAGAATTTCTATACAGGATGCATTTCCGTCAATGAAGCTGATATCAAGCTTATTGAACGCATCTGTTTTATTTTTTTCGTCATCAATTACTGTTATGTCGTTGGCTGTATAAAATTGGGAAGCAATCATTGCCCCAACTTCGTTTGCGCCGAAAATAATTATCTTCATGTACTCAATTTAACTTCAAAATTAAACTTTAGTCAATTAATTTACATTTATTACAGTTTTATGGTATGATATATTATGTAAAAGAGAGACTGGTTAATGAGCTATAAAATACTTTCTAAAAAAGAACTTTGTCCGAATCAATACGAAATCGTGATTGATGCGCCTTATGTTGTACGTAATGCGCAGGCAGGGCAGTTTATTATTTTTAGAGCAGAAGAAAACGGAGAAAGAGTTCCTCTTACTATCGCTGATGTTGATAAAGAGAAAGGAGCTTTGACTCTTGTATTTATGGCGGTTGGTTATTCAACAAAAAAACTTGCCGAGCTTAATGTAGGAGATGAGTTAGTAGATTTAGTCGGACCTCTCGGCCAGCCTACGCATATTCAGAACTACGGAACTGTTGTTTGTCTTGCAGGCGGATACGGTGCTGCTCCTTGCTATTTGATTGCGAAAGCTTTTAAAGAAGCGGGAAACAAAGTTTATATGGTTATGGGTGCACGTACAAAAGAGCTTATTTTCTGGGAAGACAAGATGAAAGATGCTTGTGATGAATTGTTTATCACAACAGATGACGGTTCTCTTGGAGAAAAAGGGTTTGTAACTCAGGTCTTAGAACGAATTATGAATAATGAAACAGTTAATTATGCAATTGCAGTAGGCCCAATGCCTATGATGAGAGCAGTTGCTGAATTAACGAGAGATAAAGGTATCAAAACCGAAGCAAGCATGAACCCTATAATGGTTGACGGCACGGGTATGTGCGGTGCTTGCAGAGTGACTGTTGGCGGAGAAACCAAGTTTGCTTGTGTTGACGGCCCTGATTTTGATGCACATCTTATAGATTTTGACGAAGTAATAAATCGGTGTAAAATATATAAGGATGAAGAGAGAAAACGCAGTGAAAACTGTAATTTGTTAAAAATGGCAAATAATAATAAATAGGAGATAAAGAATGGCAGACAAATTTATACCTTTATGCCCGCTAATGAGCGTAGGTTCACAAGTAGAAATCGTATGTATGCAAGAAAATTGTGCGTGGTACCTCAAAAACTACAAAATTTGTTCGGTATATATGATGGCGCACAACTCTATGCTGGATGTTCAAGCGAAGCAGAAAGCAGCAAAAGGTCAATAGAATTCAAGCCGGATTATAGTATCCGGCTTTTTTAATGGAGGAAATAATGAAAAATACAGTTGTAATCGGTGCTCAATGGGGTGATGAAGGTAAAGCAAAAATTACGGATTTACTTGCACAGAAAGCGGATTTGATTATCAGATATCAGGGCGGATGTAACGCAGGACATACTGTTGTTGCAAACGGCAATACTTATAAATTCCATCTGATTCCGTCAGGTATTTTGTATGGAAATAATACTTGCTTTATCGGTGCGGGAACTGTTATTCATCCTGAATCTTTTGAAAAAGAGATGAATGAGTTAAAATCTCAGGGTGTTGATTTTAAAAACCTTAGAATTTCACCGCTTGCAACTATTACAATGCCATATCATATAGAAGTTGACGGATGGTCAGAGGCTAATTCGGGTAAAGGTAAAATCGGTACTACAAAACGCGGTATCGGCCCTACTTATACTGATAAAATGGCAAGAGTTGCGTTTAAGATTCAGGACTTGTATTCTTATGAAGCTTTAAACGAAAAAATTGACATGATTCTGCCTATTAAGAATAAAACTTTGGAAAAAGTTTATGGAATTGAGCCTTATACTAAAGATTGTATTATTTCTTTATGCGAAAAATATGCAGAGTTATTTAAGCCTTATGTAGCATTTGACTGGCAGGATATGTTGAACCGTCATAAAGATAAAACTGTTCTTTTTGAAGGTGCTCAGGGTGTAATGCTTGATATTGATTACGGTACATATCCGTTTGTAACAAGCTCTAATCCTATCGGAGGCGGAGCTGCTACAGGAAGCGGTTATGGACCGACTATGATAGAAGAAGTTGTAGGTGTTTCAAAAGCTTATGTAACAAGAGTAGGCGAAGGGCCTTTTGTAAGTGAGTTGACTGACGAAGTCGGTAAAAAAATTCAGGATATCGGACACGAATACGGTGTAACTACAGGACGTCCTCGCCGCTGCGGGTGGTTTGATGCCGTTATTATGAAATACGCGGTACTTGTCGGCGGAATTACTAAAGTTGCGCTTACTAAGATTGATGTATTTGATACGTTTGATGAAATCAAAATCTGCGTTGCTTACAAAGATTGCAGAAACGATAAGGTCTATACTTCGTATCCAACCGATGTATTTATCCACAAATACTTAGAACCTGTATATGAAACCATGTCTGGTTGGAAAACAGATTTAAGCGGTATCAGAAAATACGAAGATTTGCCTGAAAACGCGAAAAAATACATTGCAAAAGTAGAAGACCTAATCGGAGCTCCTATCGGAATAATCTCGGTAGGACCTGATAGAGAACAAACTATTTTTGCAGGAGACGCTCTCTAAGAACCTTTGCGTAATCTTTGTACTCGTCTTTTTGATTAGTTCTTCCAAAGTTTGCGCTATGAATACGTCTGTTACAGGAGACAAAATCCACTTTTTTTATTTGCAGCCCGACTTTATTAAGTCGGGTTGTTAAGTCTATAACATCTCCTGTAATTATGTCTTCTCTAAAATCTCCGATTATTTCAAATACATCTTTTTTAAACAGAGTAGAGCCTGTTAAAATTCCCCAAAAAGGTCTCAATTTAACATATTTTTGCTGTTCGGGAGTATCAGGCGAGCAAAAATCTTTTAGCTGAGCCATAATTATTTTATTTTCAGATGATTTTTGCATTTCATCATAAAGCCTTCTTAGAGCTCCTTCCGTTAAGCAATCATCCTGATCAATTGTGAGCCAGTAATTTCCTTTAGCTTCTCTAATCCCTGTATTTTTTCCTGCGACCTGACCTTTATGAACTTTATTCACTATTACACGACAGTCCATTTCTCGGGCAATTTGAACAGTGTTGTCTGTTGAAATATCATCCACAACGATTATTTCATGCGGAAAATCCTGATTTTGGATACTTTCGATGGTCTCTGATATATATTTACCCCCGTTGTAAGCCGGAATTATTACCGAGATTAAATCTTGCATTCTTCGACCTCCGCCTGCTCGCCTACCGGTAATCCGTAAACGATGTTTTCGGTGTGACAATAATGACAGAATGCCGAATACGGTTTTGCATAGAACTTAATTATTTCATCAGCAAGTTTTCTTGAGCTCTTTTTCTCACGGATGTTTACAAGCTCTGACTTGATTTCAGGAGTAAGTTCCATTGTTCTTGAAATGAAAACAGAAAGAGTACATTGAGTAAGTATTCCGTCGCATAACATCTGGCAGTATTGTCCCCAGCAATTATCAAAAACTTTTGTCATCTTATCAGAATCCTGTGTATCGCGGTAGAGTTCAGGCATTGATTGGAATGTCATTCTATTGCCTGTTTCCTGCGGATGAGAGAATAATATTCCATTATCTTTAAGTATTTTTTTATATTCTTCGTATTTTACCGTGAGTCCGTTTTTGAGCTTTACGTCTCTATAGTCTGATAATTGTACTGCGAATTTTTTGTTTTTCATTACGTTCAAAAGTTCCTGACTAAGGTTCATAGTGCAGTTTGTTGCAAGAAATATGTGATGAATTTTTCTTTTTGAGCAGACATATTTAATCATTTTAGCCAAATCTTTTGCAAGAAGCGGTTCCCCGCCGACAAAGCCGAAGTAATCAATATAATCAACTGCTTTTAACAAAGTATCGATGTCTTTTTTGAAATCTTCAAATGTTACGGGTTTGAAATGAGTTTTTTCTGAAAAATATGGTATAAAAGTATTGCAGTGTTTGCAATTCATTGTGCATTTTGTTGTTACAACGTATTCAAGACAAGGTATTACAGCTTTTCTTGAAAGCATAAATTTTAGCTTTTGGACTTTAAAATACATTTTTTCAGGGCTGAAATTTTTCTTCAAAAAACTCATCAACGGACGTTTGAAGGGTAATGTTTTGTTCCAGCCGATATTTGCAGTTCTCCATACAAGATTAAGATTATTCTTTTTGTAATTTTTCCATTCGGTTCTATTCATTTATAACTCCTTTATGTGCTTTTTCTCTCATTTTGGCTAAAATAACATCTTTCATTGCAAAGAACGGAGGCGGTTCCATTTCCGCAACAGGGATTTCTAAGTATTTTAACTCAGGATTAAGAGTTAACTTATAAAGATAAAATCCTGTAAGACGTTCAAATATGAATGCTATATCTCTAAGTTCAGCCCCTTTTGCTTTCGGAACAACTGTTTGTGTTAATGTTTCTTTGTCTGTTTCAAGAAACTTTAGAAGCAAATCATCAAATTGTACGGTTGAGTGCATTGATATTCGCTCTTTGTAAGTCTCTAACATGCTGAATAAGATTTTGAATATCCATTCGCAAAACGGGAAAAACAGTTCTTTTTTCAGTATATAAATTTCAAAGAAATATCCGCAGTTTTGATTCATATAGGAGTCGAATATCTTAGAATCCTCGGGATGATTTGTATTTATGGTTTCAACCATTGCGTTATATAAATCTTCACCGTGTGCTGTAATAAATTGTTCTTTTAGACTTTTCCCGAAATATTTTTTTGCAGGTGCAATAAAATCAACCTGACTGAGTTCTTCAAAATATGTCGGTTTCAGCAGTCTTCTGTAGCCGAACGAGCCGAAATAATCAGGATTTCCTATTGAATCATAGTGTTTCCAGGCTTTATATGTTCCTGTAAGGAATCCGATTCTGCGGTTTTCGTGCGAGATATTCCCGTCAAAGTCATTGTCTCCGATACAGTTTTCGTAGAGCCACTTTAAATTCTCAGTGCTGATTTTTCCGTCTTTTGAGTTTTCTTGTGCAACGGCGCGTCCCAGATGGATAGGAACTAAAATGTTGCTTTTGAATAAAAATGAGGGTTTAATATAGCTTACAAAAATCTTTATGCTATTAACGTAATCGTATTTTTTATATGCTTCCAGCAATTCTTCTTCATGCATAAACAGCCTGTCTCCTTTTTAGTAAGAATTTTGCTTTCATCTGATAAGGTACATTTTCAATTGTGTTATTAAAATAGTGTTCTTTTAATTTTGGGTATTTGCACATATTAAGAATTTCTATTAGTAATTCTGTTGAGTTTGCAAAAATAAATTCATAAAGAAAATTGTAGATAATTGCATAATTTTCTTTTGACAAACCGCTTGTATTCAATTCTTGCATAATTAGTTTTGCCGATTTTGAAAGAGCATTTATATCAGTTTTTTTACTAAGAGAATCGGATGTCTGAACATAGTAATAATTAGCATCGTTTTCTATTTTAATCCTGTGAGCATAAATTAATGCTTTTATACTGAAATACGGGTCTTCAAAGTAATTTATACCATTTGGGAATTTAATTTCGTTATCCCAGAGAAATGAAGTTTTGTAGATTGCAGACGTGAATCCGTAATAAAAATAGGATTTATTTGTCAGAATTTTATCGTTCATATCATAAAACGGAGTGATACTTTGAGTTTCAGCATCTAAAATATTTCCTTTCACAATATCAGCGCGCTCAGAGTTTTTATAAAGCTTTTCATAAAAATCAGGAGCTATATAATCATCCGAATCTACAAACCCGATATATTCTCCGCAAGCGTTTTCTATCCCGATATTGCGTGCAAAAGCAGCGCCGTGGTTTTCTTTAAGGTTAATGATTTTGACATTGTATTCTTTTAATATTTCAAGAGAGTTATCTGTTGAACAATCATTTATACAAATAACTTCAATGTCAGAGAGTGTCTGATTGCAAACACTCTCAAGACATCTTTTCAGGTACAATGCCGTATTATAGACAGGTATGATTATAGAAACGCTTGGCATTATACTTCTGCTTTCTTTTCTCTCTCTGCGGTTTCTTCTTTTGTATATCCGATTGAAGATTTTTCAGGAGTCCATCCTGTTTCTTCTTTAACTTCGTGAATAGGGTCAGCAAGCAGAAGTTCCTGCGCATCATTGTATTCTTTCAGGCTTAGAGTGAAATCTTCAACTTTATTCAAATTAGCGATTCCGTCAGAGTCTTCGGATTTAACAATAAGCTCTTTTTCAAGCATTGAATTTATAAAGCTGCTGAACTTTTCTTCTAAATCAGCAGGAGCACCCTGCATAGATTTTAGAGCTGAAAGAATGGTTTCCGCAGGAGCTCCGCTTATTAAATTTTCATAAACAGTTGTAGCAAGTTCGTTCATTCCGTAATAAATACCTGTTTCGGAATTGATTATAATAGCAATGCCGTCTGTTACGTCAGCAAACATTTTCTCTTCATTTAATACATAATTCGTCATTCTTAATCTCCTTTTTCATAAAATCTTTTAAATATTCAACATTTTTATAGATGTTTTGGCATAAATTAATTTTGTAGAACTCAAAATCTTTAACAAAACTTATGAGTTTTTTTACGGTTTTAATATCGTGTCTGTCCTGAGTCTGGATAATCGTTGAGTGAATAAGATGAGTGATAGCACGCCCTTTTTCTTGAACGGTACATTTTGTTATACTTGGTTCAGGGTCGTTTGTGATTTCAGGAAACATACAGATGTTTATCGGATAACACTTTCTGAATTGAGAATGGAAATTATCAATATTAATCACATATTTATCTTTGCGTGCGTTATTGGAAACAAACTGTGTTCCTTTAAGCTCATCATATAATTCGTTATACATTCTGGGAGAAAGTGTAATTATTGAATAAATC
The DNA here is from genome assembly GCA_023662705.1 of Candidatus Gastranaerophilales bacterium. Lineage (GTDB taxonomy): Bacteria > Cyanobacteriota > Vampirovibrionia > Gastranaerophilales > Gastranaerophilaceae > CAG-196. The sequence goes on from JAMPIM010000004.1 coordinate 17,940, forward strand.
GGGTGCGAATAAAGTTTGTCTCCGCCTTTTTCTAGAACCAGATAATCATCTGAAACATATTCAAATCCTTGCATCATCGCAAGAACAGCAAGAGTTGATTTTCCCCTTTGTCCGCGTGCGCAGAATAATATTCCTTGATTATTCATCCCTACAACGGCTCCGTGTACAAGATTTGAGGTTTCTGTCTTAACGATTTTGTTAAACATCTGAACAAAAATATGCCCCTCTTTTATAAACTCCTCAGGCTCAAGATTTCGTACTCCGTAATAGTAAGTGTTTGTATTTGTATCGACAGCGTTAACGAATCCTCTAAACGGGTCAATATCCAAAATAGGATTATGTTTTGAATACTCTTCATCAATAATGCTCAATTGATACTCTTTTTTTTGAGAAGCAAGCAGTTCAATTCTTAATCTCAAATTCTCGCGCGGTGTGAAATCAGGACTGATTTTTGCGGGAAGATTCTCAAAATCCTCTTCTTTCCAAACGATTATTGTTGCATCGTATTTAGGACTTTCGTCTTTTAAACAATAAGAAAGCTGCTTTTCTACAGGTGCAAAAAACTCTCCGGAAAGATATATTAAACGAACAACTTTGCAGCCTAAATCAATATATTCAATATCATAGATGCCCTTCGTCTCTAAATATTTATTTACCCCCGCAAAATAACTTTGCAGTTTCACTTTGTTAGGATTTTTTATCAGCATTTTTCTCTCCCGTTACTATACTTATTAATTTTGGATGGTTCCTAAAACTCTTTAAAATAATATATTTTGGTTTTAGAATTGCATATTCAAGCCACTTTTCAGGCTGTTTAATTACTTCTTTTAATTTCATTGCACGGCATTTTGTCCTGATGTCTTCAAGGAAAAATCGCTTGTACATTACGATTTGCGAATACTCGTTTGTTTCTTTCTCAAACGGCATATTTGCCTTAATTTCGTTTGGCAGAATATCAGAGGAGATTTTATCAATGAATTTTATTGCAAAATTCATCTGTACTTCTGTTTTTGTATTGCGGGCATTCTCTTTTACGATATTCCAGTTGAAATCAGGATTTGTTTCAAGGAAAAATTTGCAGTCAAAAACAGAATATAAAATTCCTGCCTGACTGGTTTTGTCTCTAAGATTCTTTGCAAGGTTAACAAGCAGAATGAATACCATATCTTCTGCTGACGGTACAAGTGATTTAACCCCAAAAACCATTTCATATCGGGCACGTTTAAATAAACCCTCAAGAAAATTTTTCTCAAACCCTGTTCCCATATAAACGAATTTGTGTAAATCTACCGTTCCTTCTTTGCTTCCTTTCTCGTGGAAATCAATGGAATGAATATCAATTTTTTCGTATTCATAACCTAATGCTGAAATAATATCTGCACAGCGCATAAAATCTTTTTCCGGAATAAGGATATCAATATCACTCATAATACGCGGAAGCTCGGGACGCAGGTGTTTCATAGCTCCGCCCTTTAAAATAACCGGTTCAATATCGTTCTTGTTTAGAGCTTTACCGATTTTGGTATAGTGCGCTATTGTTTTTAGGTTTCTGAATCTGTAAAAATTTAATAAACCCTTGAGTCGCGGCTCTTCATAAGATGTGAATTTTAAATTGTGATGACGTTTCAGGATATAGGCAAGCATTAGTGATTTTGAAGCATCTTTTACCTCAATATCCCAGTTTTTCAGAAGTTTATCCAAGGCTTCCTGTGTTGGATTTTCTGTAAACGCAAGTTTTAAAAGTTCTTTTTCTTCATCTGCAAGAATCTCATTGTAAAAATTTTCTATTAAAGCATCTGTAATAGATAAACTTTTATTCAAATAACCGCTCTTATCAATTTCCTCGATTTCTTTATTCCATAAAATTGGCATTAACTCTTCTCCAATAACAAGCACGGTATTATTCCAAAAAGATAATGTTTTTCTGTTTTAAGGCTTTCTTTAGTTTTCCATAGGGTGAATCCCAAAAATTTCTTCTCGGATTTTATTGCCCAAAATTCGCAATCTCTAATATTTGCATTATGCTCTTTTAAAAAATCAAGCACCTGTCTTCGTGCAAAATCTTTATCGCGGCTATTTTTACTTTTAACAGTAGAATTGGTACGTCTGTAGTAGTAATAATTTACATCCGGAACGGTAACTACTGAATTTGCATAATAGACAGCTTTTAGTGTATAGATTTTATCTTCGCAATATACGCCTTCGGGCCAAACAATTTCGTGTTTATTCAAAAATTCTCTGCGATAAATTTTGTTTGTCGGACATTCATTTTTTGATTGCTTGCAAACGTCAAATTTGTTTTGGAGGCTTGAATAGATTCCTTCTGTTGTAATATCCAAACGCTTTTTTGTTTTGCCGTTGCCTATTCTTATATTGGTAGCAAGAGCTATGTCGGAATCGTATTTCTTTGCGGTATTATAAAGCTTTTCAAAATAATTGTTATCAACCCAGTCGTCAGAGTCTACATAACCGATGTATTCTCCTTTTGCTGCGTTAACCCCTTTGTTGCGCGCAGCACCTTGTTTTAAATTTTGCTGTTCAAGAACTCTTATGTTTGAGTATTGTTTTGCATATTCTTTAAGAATTTTGCCCGAGTTATCCGTAGAACCGTCATTAACACAAATAATTTCAATTTCTTTAAGTGTTTGATTAATCAGGCTGTTAAGACATTTTTCCAGATACTCTTCCGTATTATAAACGGGAACTATAACAGAAACTTTTATCATATATTTACTACCTCATTCAAGTTTTTATCATGAAACCCCTCTTGTAGGTATCAGCCATGTGTCTAAATAATATTTCGCTTACTTGGGAATAAAAAAATATTATTAAGGGGTATTCTATGATAAGCTATAGAAGGAGAGTTTATTATGAACAAAAACATTGCAATTATTTTACTTATTTTTTTAGTACCGTTGGGATTTTACTGGGGATTGACCAGAGACAAATCGCTGGCTGTTTTACCTGGTGTAGCTGCTAACGGAGCTGAGATTATCAAGTTCTCTTCCCCAATGTGTTATGAGTGTCAGGAATTGGAAAAAATCTTTGAAGAAGTTTATCCTGCCTATGCAAATAAAATTTCTTTAAGAAAAGTTGATGTTACTCAAAAAAATAATGAAACTCAAAAACTTATTAAACAATATGAAGTAAAACTTGTTCCAACTTGTGTCTTCAAAAACGAAAATGGTGACACAATAAGAAGAACAGAAGGTTCTATTCAGCCTAAGATTTTAGAAAACTATATGAAGGAACAGATTAATGGATAATCTTTTACAATCATTTTCAGGAGGAGCATGGTACTTGATGCTTATCGCGTCTTTTGTTGGCGGGGTATTAGCTTCTATTTCTCCATGCTCGCTTGCAATGCTTCCTTTAATTATCGGATATGTGGGCGGGTATTCTAAAGAAACACCGCTTAGAACATTCTTGCAGTTATGCTGTTTTATTTTGGGAACTGCGATTGTATTTACTTTAATAGGGATTGCTTGTGCTTTGACCGGTTCGGTGTTTGCGTCGGCAATGGGCGGATATTTTACCGTGCTTGTTGCATCTTTATTAATGGTAATGGGTTTGAAATTATTGGGTATTCTTGATTTTGAAACTCCAACTATTATTAAGGCAATGCCGCAGAATACAACAAATTCGATATTTGTTTATCCTGTTTTGTTAGGTATAACCTTTGCTCTTGCAGGAACTCCGTGTTCAACTCCGATTTTAGCGGGAATCATGGCTTTTGCAGCAATGGGTAAAAATATTGCTCTTGCAATTGTTATGTTGTTTCTGTTTGCTTTAGGTCAGGGTGTAATACTTATCTTGGCAGGGTTGTTTACTTCAAGTTTAAAGAACATGAAATCTCTTGCTGCTTTCACCGAAGGACTGCTGAAAGTAAGCGGCGGGTTATTGGTTCTTGTTTCAATTTTCTTGTATTGGAAAACCTTTGCACCGTTAGTCTAAAATTTCTTGTTCCAGAATTTCGGCAGCGGTTCTGATAAAAAATTCACAAGGACGTTCTTGATAATACTGCTCGGTACGCTTGGATGGAAGCGGAGAATCTGCACCATCTTCTAATCCAAGAAGTTCTCTGCAAATGATTGTTTCATGTTTTGCTTTGAATTTTTCTGCAAGAGATTGTATGCGGGCGTAATGCTCACCCTTGATTTCATCATTATCTGGTTCTATATAGCCATATTTGAGTCCTGCAATCGCAAACATGGCAGAAATCGCACCGCAAACTTCACGAAGTCTGCCCATGCCTCCACCGAAGGATGATGATAGTTTAAGCGCCGTATTTTTATCAAAACCAAAATCTTCCGCGAATGCAAGAAAGACAGATTGAGCACAGTTGTATCCTGTTTTGAAGTTGTTAACGGCTTTGTCTGAATAAATACCCATAATAATATTTTAACTTAAAAAGGAGAAAATTTATGTCTAATGAAAATTACAATGTAGAAGTAAGCGAACACAAGTGTTTTTGTCAGTCAAAATGGTTCAAGAAACTGTTAATGACAACTCTTGGAAGTTTTTTAGGTGTGTTTTTGGCTCTAAGTTTATTTGCAGCCCTTCATAAACCTCCAATGCCGGCAGGTTGTCCTTGCGGTTGCGGATGCCCTATGATGCGTCAGGCAATGCATCACCATCATCATTTTGATAGAGGCATGAGAGGAGATTTTCATAAGAAAATGATGAAAGAAGCTTATGATAGAAAAGCTCCCGTAAGAGTAGAAATAGATGAATAATAGAAAAAGACGCTAATTAAAAATTAGCGTCTTTACTTTTAAAAATGTTTATGCGAGAATAGGTCTTGTGAAAATTTAATACACAAAATTATGGCAAGGTAGCTCAGCTGGCTAGAGCGTTCGGCTCATACCCGAGAGGTCGAGAGTTCGAGTCTCTCCCTTGCTATTTTTTTTGTTTTTATATTCCTAAAGAATTTTCCGCATCAATAATGTCGCGTTCTTTATAATGTATTTGAGACTTTTGGATGACGGTTTATATGCCACAGACGCCGACACCATCGCCCATTGAGGCGATTTTTAGTGTTGAGATTTACTGGTCTTTTCTTGCACTTTTGTCTCAATTTTTGCACTAATTTGCACCGAATTTTAACAATTTTTGTTTCAAATAGCCCAAACACCCCGCCACTTCAACCTTTCCCCGAGTGCAAAACAGTGCAATAAAGTGCAAAAATAATTTATCTCACAAATTAAGATGTGTCGAAATGTCTCTGAGATTGAGACTTAGGACTTGATATTTTCCTCAACAAGAGCGATTAATGGGTGTGTAAGGATTTTTAGATATGACATACGTATCAGAAAAAGCAAAACAAATCGCACTTGCAAGGCTCGATTTAGTCCACAAATGGCTTGAGTTCCGCCGAAAATCAAATATCAAAATCCAAGCTGATTATGATTTTGTCAAATTACACAATACAACGGATTCTCATTTAAGACAGGTTTTAGGTAAAGTCTCTCGCGGTTCACTTCATCGCTGGAATGCAATGCTCGCAGGCTCCGAAGACTACGAAAAACTCCTTCCGCAATACAAGTATTCCAAAATCAATGAATTCAGAACCACTTTGACCGACGAAGAAATCAAAATCTTTATGAGCCTGCTTTTGCACCCAAACCGAATTTCTATCGGCAAAGCCACTGCCCTCATAAAATACAAATTAAAAGAGCAAGGACAGGATTTTATCCCCGCAGACGCGACTTTCTGCCGTTATGCAAAATGGTTTAAGGTGAACAATTATGATAAATGGGTACTTGCAAGAGACGGCGAAAAAGCTTTGTCTGATAAGGTTGAGCCTTATATCAAACGTGACGCAAGCTTGCTTGAAGTTGGCGATATTCTTGTCGCAGACGGGCATAAACTGGCATTTCAGGTAGTAAACCCGTTCACCGGCAAACCAAGTCGTGCAACTTTAGTTGGCTTTTTGGATTGGAAATCTACCGCCCTTGTGGGTTACGAAATTATGCTTGATGAAAACACCCAGTGCATCGCATCCGCCCTTCGAAACGCAATAATAAACCTTGATATGGTACCGAAAATCGTTTATCAGGACAACGGCAGAGCCTTTAGGGCGAAATATTTCACCAAAGACAAAGGTTTTAACGAACTCGGGTTTCAAGGTCTTTATTCAAAACTCGGGATTGAAACGGTTTTCGCTCGCCCTTATAACGCCAGAGCGAAAGTCATCGAGCGATTTTTCAAAGAGTTTCAAGAAGGTTTTGAAAAACTTATGCCAAGCTATGTCGGAAGCAACATCGCAAACAAACCGGCCTACCTGATGCGAAACGAAAAACTCCACTCTGCTTGGCATAACGATTACGTGCCGACCATCGAAGAAACAATAAAAATGATTGATATGTGGCTGAATTTCAAAAATTCCCAAACTTGCCCCAATGCTCCAAACAAAACTATCGCAGAGGTTTTGGAAGATAGAAAACGCCAAAACATAAAACCCGACACTCTCGACGATTTAATGCTTGCGACAGAGGTCAAAACAATTCAGAGAAACGGAGTCAGATTCCTAGGCTGCGACTATTTTGATGAACGGCTTTACGGCTTCAAAAGCAAAGTACTAATCAAATACAATCTTTTTGACCTTACAAAAATCAAAGTTTTTACCCCGAAAGGCGAATATTTATGTACAGCAGAACGTGTCACAGAAACCCACCCGATGGCGAAATTGTTGGGCGATGTCAAAGACTATGAAGACTACAAACAAAAAATCGTTCGTCAAAAACAACTCAAAAAGAAAACTGTAAATGCGGTCAAAAACTACTTTTCAACCGAAGAAATAAAATATCTTGAAACCAAAATGGACGAAGAAATTTCACCACCTGTTCAAACCTCGTTCAAAGAGAGTTCAAAAGCCGTTCGAAATCTGTTCAAAAATAATGCACAAAAATATGAATACTTAATCAAGCACGATCCAAACAACCCTTGGATTGCAGAATTTAAACAAACAAAGGAGTACCGACTTTTATATGAATAAGACTTTTGTTAGGACGAACAACGTCAAAAACTTCATCGGACTTGTTGAAAATCTGGTTAACAAGCCCAAAAACATTCCAAAAATGGGACTTGTGTATGGCGAGCCAGGACTCGGCAAAACGCAAACTGCCCTTTGGCTTGCGTGCAAGTACGATGGGATTTATCTTCGAGCTTCAAACCTTATGACAGGCAGATGGCTTCTTGACGGCTTGATAAAAGAAATGGACGAATTGCCAAGATACCTGACTTCGGACAATTTCAACCTTGTTGTGAAAAAACTTAAAGCTAACCCGAAAGTAATTTTTATTGACGAAATCGATTATCTTATGAACTATTTTAAGACCGTCGAAATCCTGCGGGATCTGCACGATGAGACCGACTGCCCGATTATTATGATTGGAATGGGCTTGGCACACAGAAAACTTGAACGATACAAACACCTTTATGACAGATTTTCAGAGATTTTGAAATTTGAAACTTTTGGTGTGAGTGACATCGCTCAAATTGTGAATGAGCTTTCGCAAGTGCCGATTTCTGCCGATGCGGTGGAATATATCCACCAAAAATACAACCGCTTCAGACAAATTGTTCAGCTGGTAAATAAACTGGAAACACTAGCAAAAGAAAACAACCTGACTGAAATAAATCTGGAGGTGATTAGACAAATTATATGAATATTGAGAAATTAGCAAAATACTTAAAGGAATTTACCCTTGATGAAATCGAAATGATAGCCGAATGCGATGTCTTGTCAGAACTTGAAAACCTTATTGTTTGTGGCAAATTAACGCTTGAAAACGGAATTTACAAATATCAAGATTTTGAAAACAAAGTTGAGTTTGCTGTATTTACAAGCTCCGAAGCCGAAAACAACAATATGACTATGAAAACCGTTTAAGAAATTTTTATGAAAGATTATGCGGCAAATTTCTGTAAACCCAATACAATAAAGACTTATACGGCAATTTTAAGAACGAATGTAATCCCGATTTTAGGGAACAAAAAAGTCTGCGATATTTGTACAGAGGATATTAAAAGGTTTTACGCAATTTGCAAACGGCGCGGAATGGGTGAAAGACGACTAAAAAATTCGCTCGCACTTTTAAACCAGATTTTAAAATACTGTAAACGCGAAAAACTCGCAAAGACCGATTGTGAATTTCAAGTGCCTCGATTAACGGACAAAAACAAATTTAGTATTAACAGAATAATCTTTGAGGAAAATATAAATGGCGAAATTTAATAAATTGAAACAGGCTCAAAAGCTTTATGTACAAGAAAATAAGACACTCTGCGAGATTGGAATGGAACTCAATTTATCTCGCAGGACTTTGTTTTATTGGAAAAAGAAATACGATTGGAACAAACGGAAATTTGAATACGAGCACGAAAAAGACGCATTCAGCCAAGAATTACTTGAACTTGCAAGAAAAATGATGCGAAAATTGAACAGCGACTTGGGCAAAAACTCACACACAAATCAATCCGAAATCTATTCTTTTATGAACATTCTAAAAAACATCCCGCTGCTCAAAGAATATGAATCATCTGTTTCCCCATCCAAACCAAAACAATCAAACTTCCTCACCCCAGAACACATCCGTGAAATCGAACGAGAAGTTTTGGGGATGGATTAAGCCTCAACCTTTTTCAAAGAGTATCATACGCCATATTTTTGTGATACTCTGAAGAAAAAGGGAACAGCATTTACTTTTGTTAACCGAGTTAATTTAAGAATTAAAGCAAATTCTAAATGCATGTGAAATATTTAGGAGTAGGGAAGTGGTGGATTTTTCGGAAGAAGTATCAATAGTTAAAAATGCGAACATCACATTATGCTTTATAGATAATTTTTTAGATAATTTAAAAAATCATATAAAAAACGGTTTGTCCATCATTTGTCATGGTCCACACTTAAATAATCCCGAGATGGCTCAAAAATATCCTTTTCATAAAACAATTAAGAGTTTCAGGGAACGATTTAATAGTAAAACACCTGAAATGCAAAAAGGCATGCTCGGTGAATTACTAGCCCATTTCTTAATAAATAATTATATTGATACATTAAAAGTATTTTCGCCATATTTTAATAAAGAAGAAGCAAACATAAGAAAAGGTTTTGATGTACTTTATGTTGATACCTTATCAAATTGCATAAGGTATGGTGAAGTTAAATCCGGAGAAATACACACGGATAAAACTATTGATGAAACAAATTGTACATTACTATATAATGCTGAAAGAGATTTGGCAGACAAGTTTCAGAATCCGGATAGGCAAGTTCTGTGGGATAACGCAAAGGTTGATGCTTCATTATACTCTGCCATGGATAATAGTATTGATTTGCATACGCTATTAAATGACAATGAAGATACGCATTTATCTAGTGATAAAAAAGCAATACTTGTATCAGTATGTTTCCATGATATCAATGACAAAATCGAAATAGAAAAGATAAAGGAATTTCATAAACGACATGAGGAAAGACAAGTATTTTCAGATACTGTTATTTTTTCTATTCAAAAGAATACCTTAGAAAAAGTTCAAAGTTTTATGTTGGAGGAATGTAATTAATGCAAAATATTAAACTTCAAGACATAAGACAGCTGAGAAATAAAGAAGATCGATTTTTTATATTATATCAAGAATTAATTACTAATACATCCCCTAATCTAACAGATAAAGATAAAATTTTCCTATTAAAACTAGCTATAATTTTTTTAAATCAAAATGATTCACATATTAATAAATTGGGATATCGTATAATAGTAGAATATTCAATTAAATTTAATGATTATGAACCTTTATATGAAATTGCATTATCTCTAGGATATATTCCTATTGCTAAATTTATCGAAGAACACCATATTCAAACTGATAAATTTAATGAAAACTTCTTTTTAAATTGGCTTGCTGCTTTTAATGATACTTTTAATAGAAAAGGGATATATTTATCTTGTCAGCAACAAAATTTATTTGATACATTCATTAAAAATAAAGTTGAAAATTTAGCTGTAGTTGCTCCAACGTCTTATGGAAAATCGGAACTTATTATAGAAAAAGTTTTAAACAACTTAGACAAGAAAATCTGCATAATTGTTCCCAGCAAAGCACTGTTAGCGCAAACAAAAAGACGTCTAATTAAAGAAGATTCAATATGTAATAGTTTTAAGAAAATTGTTACTCATCCGGAATTATTTAAAGGTACAGAAGATAATGTTCTCGCTGTTTTAACACAAGAAAGGCTTCAAGCTCTACTAAATAAATTTCCAAACAATAGCTTTGATTTTGTTTTAATAGATGAAGCACACAATATTTTTTCTGATGATGATAGAGCAATGTTACTAGGACAAGTTTTATTAATATTGAAGAAAAGAAATCCGAACATCATATTTAACTATTTTAGTCCTTTTATTTCTGATACAAATAGTCTAAAGATGAAACATGCTAATATATCGTTGGTTTCAAAAAATATATCAGAACAATTAAAAATAGAAAGATTTTATATTTACAATGAAAAAAGTAATAGCAAGCTTATTTTTTATGATCAATGCTTAAACATGCAGTTTGAACTTGATGATAGTGCAAATCGTACAAATCCAATTGATTTTATTTTAAATAATAGTGGTAGGAAAAATATCTTATATATTAATACTCCTAAAAGTGTTGAAAATTTTGTTTTAGAATTTATTGAAAATTTACCAACAATTGAAAATATTGAAAATAGTAAAGAATTTATAGCTATTAAGAAATATGCTCATGTGGACTATAATTTATTAAAATGCCTTAAAAAAGGTGTTGTATATCATCATGCTGGAATGCCCGATATAATAAAATTATATGTAGAAAAATTGTTTAGTAAAAATTCACATTTTAAATATATTGTTACTACTTCAACATTATTAGAAGGCATAAATATCCCTGCTGATAAAATGTTTATACTGGATTTAAAAAAAGGTGATGGTTATTTAAATAGCTCCCAATTTAAAAATTTAATCGGACGAGTTTGCCGTTTTAAGGAAATATTTGATAAAGAAAATGGAAACTTAAATTATTTAAGACCAGAAATATATATTGTAAATAATCCTATAATGACAAATAATGCCAATATTACAGCTTTTTTAAAAAAAGTGCTAAATTTAAAAGAAATTGATGATGTTGTGGAAAATGTCTTGTTAGAAAAATGTGAGATAAATGAAACCAATAAAGAGCAACTAGATAATATTTTAGACCATATTGAAAATATTGAACCTGATACTATTGCTGATTCAAATATTCAAAAAGCAACATCAATTATTGGCAAACTATGTTATAAACATAATATTCATGATTTCAATATTAAAGAAAGCGAAAATCAACTAATAGAAAATTATAAAAGCATTCAAACAACTATAAAAATAAGCACGGTTGATGAAATAATTGAAACAATTAATAGTTTATTTTTTAGTAACATAGAACTAAAAAATGAGAATATTAAACGTTTTCAAAACAGTGCAGCAAGAAATTTTTATAAAGTATTTTTAAGTTGGAGAACACAAGGTAAACCTTTTAGCTCTTTAATTGGACATTTTACAAGTTATTGGAATAGAAATCGTACATATCAAAAATTTGTTTATGTAGGAAGAAGATGGGGAAACGTTAAAAAGTATTCCACTAGTCGCATCCCTTTGTATATTGATTTGACAAAAGAAAATAATAATTCGCTAATCAATATAGCAATATTAAGAGTTAAGGAAGAGCAAGATTTTGTTGATAATTTTTTGATAAAATATATCGAGGTCTTAAACGACTTAGAATTATTAGAGCCAAATCTTTATAATTCTATTAAATATGGAAGCATAAATCCTATTGATATTTGTTTATTGAAAAACGGCTTTTCTATAGAGCTAACCGAATGTATAACCCAAGAAAAGTATTCACGGTATATAAATTTAGACGTTGAAAACTGTGAAATTATTAGTATTGATAAACAAATTCTTAATGATATGGAAGTAGAGAATGAAAATCCTATTTTATTATTTGAGTTAAGATACCATATATAAAATTAAAAAATATTAAATGGTTTCATTAATATTAAAAGAATTATATTCTCTCAATATACCAATTAGAATTTCCAAAATGGTTAAAGTTCCAATGTAATTCAAAGTAAAAGTTAAATTCCATTGAATTATTGTCTTTGAAATTATACAAGTATTTATTTAACTGAGTTTTGCGGTAGCTTTCAAAAGCATTTTGAATTTCTTTAGCAAATCTTTTTCTAAATTCAGGATAAGTTATTTCTAAAGTTTCGCGAGTAAGTTTATTCTTCAAAATCATTAACGTCCTCCATTGGAACAATTTCATCAAGTTCGATATGATAACGTTTCCCTTTTGGATCAACACAAGTTGCAAACCAAATGCTTCCATCTGCGAATTTATTTTTCCAAGTTTTTATCAGTAATCCGATTTCATTTGTTTGACGGTTTAAAATCTTTGTTCCAAATAATAAGTCTAAATTTTCTGTCATATTGTGCTCCTTTCAAGCTACACAATTAATCACTCTTTTATCAAGAAACATCAACTGTATGTGTCTCAAATCGTATCATTCCGACACAAATATTTTTTGAACACCTTTTGAACAGTATTTGAATAAGATTTAAACGCAGCTTAATTTTCAAGTTCTTCTTCGTGGTCAATGAAGAACGCATTCAATAAATCAGCATCGCATCTCAAATGCTTTACGACCGGAGCAAGATTATAGCACTCTTCAATCTCAGGTTGACTTGCAACAAAATAATCTATAACAACAACGGTGTTATAAATATTCTCTGCCCATTTGCTCAGCTGTTTAAATTCTTTTTGCGTAATATTTAATCCGACTTTTTCCATCTACGACCTCCTTTTCTTTTTAGGTGTCGTATTCATCACTCGAAGGCAGAATAAAATCAAGTACTTTTATTACTTGATTTGGTAAATTTGCACGAAATTTATCTGCTATAATGATTTTAAGGAGACTATTATGAATAACAATATAGAATTATTAGAAATAGGACTTAGTGCATTAAATTTTGGAACAATGCAAGATATGCAAAATGCTCTTAAGTTAATTGTAAATAACTGTGGTGCTGAGGTTGGGTATGATGCATGTTCAAATATGTTAGGTCAAAATATGAGTATAATACCAAATAGAGGCTTACCATCTGATAATAGAGATATAGAAATAAATTTAAAAGCTTATTGTGAAGCTTTATGGCGCCAAATACAAAGACAAAGTATGTGTAACCATTTTGTGCCATATGATTCTATGAAAATCTTGTATGAAAAATCAGAATGTTTTAAGCCTGAATATATTTTATATTCAAGCGAATCGATTAGTTTTAAAGTTTCTGACTTTTTAGATGCTATAAAATATTGTTTGGATTTCGTTGATATAGTATTTGATATAGATACAGAACAGTATTCAAATTGCATAACAGCGTTAAAAGGTCTAGAGAAATTTTTGAATAATCAAGATAAAGATAGAAAAAATTTATTAAATGACTTGGGATATGCACTAGAGGTATTTAGTGCTGTTGCGAACCACTTTGAAACAGATGAAACTGTTAAAAAGGAAAATAAGATTGCTTCAATGATGGTAAGTTTATCAATAAAATTTTTAGCCGGATAATTAAAATATCTAATCTTGCTTTGTGTTTAAGTTGTTTATATTTTTACAATAAGATACTAATTAATATTCATGGTATTATAATTGATAGATATGGATAAAAATGCTGCAAAAGAAAATTTAAAAAATTTAATCAGTGAATATGAAAAATTCATTAGCAATTCTGCACAAGATGAGATAAGTGAAGAAACCATTCGAGGATGGCTAAATAAATTTTTGGAAATTTTTGATTGGGATGTGAGACAAACTAATGAGATACTACAAGAACGAAAATTAAAGGGGGCATATGCTCAAAGACTAAAAGATATTGAATCTGAGCATAATAAGCCTGATTATACTTTTGTAAATGGGAAACATATAAAAACTTTTCTTGATGCAAAATCTTTAAAAGTAGATATTTTTAATGATAACGAAGTAGCATTTCAAATCCGTTCATATGGTTGGTCTGCCATGGTTCCTTGCGCATTTGTTTCTAATTTCTCCCAATTAGTTATATATGACTGTACATTTACTCCTAATATACAACAAGATGCATCTTTAGGTACTAGGAAATTTACATACAAGGAATATTTAGATAACTTTGACTTTTTATATAACCATTTTAATAAGGAAAATGTATATAAAAACTGCCTTGAAATAATGTATAGTCCTAAAAAAATAGAGGGCACCCAAAATCTAGATAATAATTTTACAGAATTCTTATCTGAATTTAGATTTATATTAGCAGGTCAATTAATTAGACATAATAATACATTAATTAATAATATAAACTTATTAAACTTCATTGTTCAAATAATAATTGATAGAATAATTTTTATAAGAGTTTGTGAATCCAGAGGTTTTGAGCAAATTTTCACTTTAAAAAATTTTATTAAACATAAAGATGGTTTTTGGAATAAATTCAAGCATAGTTGTTATTTTGATTTTTATGAACATTATGATGGCGCAATGTTCTCTTTGGATCATCTGTTAGATAATATTGAAATAGATAATCGTATTTTTGAAGATTTTATAAATAAATTATACTATCCAAGCCCATATAAATTTAATGTAATACATCCCGATATTATTGCTAAAATATATGAGGGATTTTTATCAAAAGAATTAAAATATACAGATGGAATAATCCAGGAGGATTTAAAACCAGATTATATAAAAACAAATGGCGTTATTCCGACACCTAGCTTTTTAGTGCAAACAGTGTGCAATGAAACAATTGATTTAGACAAGTTAACATCCGTTGAAGAATTATTTAAGGTAAAAATATTAGATCCATGTTGTGGGTCAGGAATATTTTTAATTAATTGTTTTGATATTTTATCAAAAAAACTTTTAGATATCATAAAAGTTAATCCAATGAGTGTTGATAAAGGTTGGTATGTAAAAACAACTAACTCCTATCAACTAACAATCAAAGCAAAACAACAATTATTTATACAATGTATTCATGGTGTTGATTATGATGCAATGGCTGTAGAAGTAACAAAAATGTCATTAGCTTTAAAACTAATTGATATTGATAATACTAGTTCCTTAGCAGAACTAGGTGCTTTTGGAAAACAAATATTAAAAAATATACATAAAAATATATTATTAGGAAATACTCTTGTTGATACGGACATTGAACTTCCCATTGATGCTATTAATGAAATACGACCATTCGATATAAAACAGGGTTTTAAGGAAGTTTTTGAAATAAATAAGGGGTTTACATATATTATAGGGAATCCTCCGTATGTTGAAACAAAGCATTATAAAAACAATTATTCCCAGATGCATAAATATATAAAAGAACATTATAATAGTTATTCCGGGAAAGTTGATTTAGCAGTTATTTTTATTGAAAGATGTAAATCATTATTATCAAATGCAGGCAGTCTTGGCTTTATAGTACAGAAACGATGGTTCAAGACAGATTATGGAATAAATATTCGTAATGCAATATATGATAAAATCATAAAAATACTTGATTTCGAAGCAACTGATTTATTTGAAGCTCGTATAACATATGTTGCAATTATCATAATTCAAGCAAATT
Organism: Candidatus Gastranaerophilales bacterium; assembly: GCA_023662705.1. Lineage (GTDB taxonomy): Bacteria > Cyanobacteriota > Vampirovibrionia > Gastranaerophilales > Gastranaerophilaceae > CAG-196. The sequence goes on from JAMPIM010000004.1 coordinate 33,617, forward strand.
CAACTAACAAATTGAATTATGGTTTAATTAAAGGTAATAAAAATATAACAAAGGCATACTTAGAAAGTTCCTATAATAAAAAGCTTTCCTATGTTTTAATTAATAATAATGATTTTAAAGATCGAATTTGGTCATTTGCCCAAAAGGATTTGCTTAATATTTTAAATGATTCACGTACAAAATTTGGTACAATTGAAATTTCTAAAGGTATAGATATCTCCGTTGGAATACAACTTTTATGGAAAAAGTTATATCAATTTCATGATTGTAAAGTTAATTCAAATACGGTAACTGGAATCAACGGTCTTGGTGAATCTGTAGTATTAGAAAAAGATATCGTGAAACCTTTGATAAAAAATGATAGACTTTATTGTTTTAAAGAACTAAATACTACAACATATTGTTTATTCCCGTATAAAAATGCAGTTGATAGGATTCCATTTAAGGAAATGCCGGACCTTGCTAAAAGATATTTAACCACGCATGAAAAGTTGATAAAAGAAGAAGTGAAACATCGAGCCGGGGATTATTGGCATACATTTACCAGAGAAAACAATCATACATCATATAATAAAAATAAAATAATTGTTCCTATGACTCATATAGATACAATTGCAACTTTTGTAAAGGCTAATTCAGGATACATGGATAATGCAAATGTATACTTTATAACATTAGACAATTCCGATTTAGGGTTTGCAAAAGCAACAACTGCAATATTGAATTCTACAATTTTTTCTGTTTTTGCAAAACTAGAGGCAAATCCACAGTCAGGCGGTTATTACAAATTTAGTAAACAATTTTTAAATCCAGTACCATTACCTATTAAAAAATTGGAATACTCACCAGAGATAATAAAAACCCTGTCTGGCATTGTTGATGAAATAAAAGATTTACAAACAAAATATATACAAAGTACGCCTGATGAAAAATTTATTTATAAACAAATATTAAATAAAAAATGGAAAAATTTAGATGAAGTGTGTTTTGAACTTTATGAGTTATCAGACCGAGAAAAAGCATTAATTATGAATGAAGGACGCACAACCGATCGTGTAGATTTGCTTAACCTGCAGGAGGGCATGTGAAACAGTTTGTGAACAGAATTAAAAAGATAACTAATAATGTTGATACATGTGAGAAATGTATTATAAAGCTATTTTTAGATATTAATAATATAAATTATAATAATTCAAAATTTTTTGTTTTATATTTTTCTAATATCGATAGCATAATATATAATAAGATCAAACAAATTTTTATATCTTTTAAAATTGAGCCATCAATATTAAGTTTAGTTGAAATATTTGAAATGCTTATTCCTGAAGATGAAAAAAAGAATAATGGTATTGTTTATACTCCTGATAGTGTTAAACAACTAATTATCCATTATGTCATGGGCAAAAAAACAATTGGAAAGATTTGCGATCCGTCTTGTGGGTGTGGTTCATTTTTAATATCTTGTGCTATATATTTGCATAAAACTTATCAAATTTCTTATAAAGAAGTTTTTGAATATTATATATATGGAATTGATATTTCTGAAAAGAGTATAATAAAAGCACAGATTTTATTTAGATTTATAATGTTATTAAATAATGAAAATGATAACAATTGTAAATATAACTTAAAAATAAGTGATTCCTTAAACAAACAAAACAATCCATTTAAAAATATAAAATTCGATTATGTTGTTGGCAATCCTCCGTATGTGCGCTCAAAGAATATTGAAAATGCAGTCAAAAAAAATTTAAAAACTTGGAAAACATCTGAATCTGGAAATGTAGATTTATATATTCCTTTTTTTGAACTTGGTTTAAATTTATTAAAAACAAATGGAACTTTAGGATATATTACTCCTAATACATATTTACAAAGTGTTAATGGGCGTGCTTTAAGGAATTATTTAAAGGATTCCAATTATCATATTAGAATTATTGATTATAAAGATAATAAAATATTTAAAAAAGCTACTAACTATACTGCTGTAACTATAATAAGTAAAGATTCTGCGCGATTTAAAATTACATATATGCCCATAAATAATATTGAAGAAACTGATAATTTACCTTATGTTAATTACGACAATAGCAATTTTAAATACAACCAACCATGGAAAATGTGTGGCAGTAATTATCTTTCAACTATAAATATAATAAACCAAATGGAAAACAAACTAGGAAAATATAAAATCAAAAATGGTTTAGCTACGCTAAAGAATGATATTTACTTTTTTACCCCAGTTTTAGAAGATGAACAATATTATTATAGAATATATAATAATACTCAATATAAAATAGAAAAATCTCTTTGTATTAATGTTGCAAAACCTAATATAATGAAAAATGAACTAGATTTACAGCAAAAAATGGAAAAAGCAATATTTCCCTATATTTATATAGATAATCAATACCATATTATTGACGAGATAGACTTTATTAAAACATATCCAGAGGCATATAAATTCTTATTGTCAGTAAAAAACATATTGCTTGAAAGAGACAAAGGTAAAGGCAAGTACGCTTCCTGGTACGCATATGGCAGAACACAAGGATTAAATAATCAAGGCAAAAAAATATTATTGCCATATATAGCTGATCGACCTATAGCTATCTTATCAAATGATAAGAATACTTTATTTTATTGTGGTTATGCTATTTTTGCCGACTCTGATAAAGATTTAGTTATTTTACAAAAAATATTAACTTCTGATATATTTTGGGATTACATAAAAAATACAAGCAAATCATATTCAAAAGGCTATAAAGCATTAGCTAAAAATTATATTAAGGATTTTGGTATCCCTGTTTTAAATGAAGCTGATGAAAACTTTTTATTAACAACTAATAATAAAAATAAAATAAATGAATTTTTATATGCTAAATATTCTGTATAAATCTCGTGCTGCCTAGCAATATTAAAATTAATAGACGTAACAATTTTATCTTATCGTGTATAACCTGCCAATTTGTAGTAAATATTAGGAATCGTCATATGTATCTTAACAGCTAGTTCTATAGTATCTCTGAAATCTTGCTGATGGTATTTTATTAATTCTGAATAAATATTCATATAAAAAGGTTCTAACATCTTAAAATATGCTTCAAATAAAGGTTTTAAAACAATGTAATCGCCTTGGATTTCTATAAATTCTTTAGATAGTTTTGTCCATTTATTGTATTGTTTAAGTTCATAAGTTTCGAAACTAACCTCCTTTTCTTTTGATAAACAAGGAAATGCAATTTTATAGTGCATTTGATAATTTCTAAGGTCTTTTATAAAAACAGAAATAAAAATACAACATATCATTCTAATGTTGTGTTTTTGTTTTAAAACGTTATGTAGATAATATATTAGCTATATCTTGATTTTTTTGTCAAAATAGTATAATATATTATCTATGAATGAGTTTTTATTTAACCATAAATCGCCCAAGGATATTGCAGAAGTTTTAGTTGAAAAGATTAAGCAACATCGAAAATTGCTTAAAATTTCACAAGAGCAACTTGCGGCAAAATCTGGTGTTAGCCTGGGTTCTATTAAAAGGTTTGAATCAAAATATGAAATTTCACTAAATTCTCTGATAAAAATCCTGATTGCTCTTAATTTAGAAAAGGATTTTGAGAATTTGTTCACGCATAAAACATATAATTCTATTGATGAGGTTATAAATGGATAACTATAAATATTTAAAAGTATTTTATAATGATATTTTAGTTGGTACTCTTGCTAAAACACCAGAAAGAGTTGTCGCATTTGAATATGATTCAGACTGGTTAAATAAAGGGTTTAGCATCTCGCCTTTTAGTTTACCACTCATAAAGAAAGTTTTTATTCCTAAGCTTGAGCCTTTTGATGGGTTATTTGGAGTTTTTAATGATAGTTTACCTGATGGTTGGGGAAGACTGCTCGTTGACAGGTTATTTCTAAAAAACAAAATAAATCCAGGTGAAATTGATAATCTTAATCGACTAGCAGTTGTTCAGAAAAGTGGCATGGGTGCTTTAACATATAAACCCGAACATAAATTTAAAACAGCAAATAATGTTTCAGATTATGATATTTTGGCTCAAGAATGTTCAAAAATTTTAGAATCGCAAAGTTCAGACAATTTAGATGAACTTTTTCAATTAGGCGGCTCATCTGGCGGAGCAAGACCTAAAATTTTAACTTCCATAAATAATGAAGATTGGATAATTAAATTTCCGTCATCAATTGACCCTAAAGATATTGGAGAAAAAGAGTATCAATATTCATTATGCGCCAAAGATTGCGGAATTAATATGACAGAAACCAAGCTTTTCCCATCAAAAATTTGTTCTGGTTACTTTGGAATAAAAAGGTTTGACCGTCAAAATAATACAAAAGTGCATATGGTATCAGTAAGCGGCTTATTAGAAACAAGTCATAGACTTCCTAATCTTGATTATAATTTATTAATGAAACTTACGCTTGAACTTACAAGGAATTATGAAGACATTGAACAATTATATAGGTTAATGTGTTTCAACGTATTTGCTCACAATCGAGATGATCATTCAAAGAATTTTTCTTTCTTGTATGACGATAATAAAAAAGAATGGCATCTGTCTCCTGCGTACGATTTAACTTATAGCTCTTCGTTAAATGGAGAACACGCAACAACAATAAATGGAGAAGGAAAAACCCCTTCTTTAGATGATATTTTAACTACTGCAAAAAATATAGGACTAAAAGAAAAATTTGCAAAAGATATAGCATTAGACATTCAAGAAAAATGCAAAAAATTATTTGATTAATTTTATGTAAATCTTAATCTGAAAGTCAAATTAATCTTTATTCGACAGTTTCATTACATTTGGTGTTAAAAAAGTAACATAGGTTCCGTAAAAAATATGTTTCTGTTACCTTTAAATAGGAGGTCTGTTTTGAAATTACACTATTTTCAACGTTATCATTCAAAAGAAAACGTCGTTACAGCTAATACGATGTTGTTGCTATCCAGATTATATTCTTATGATGCAAATAAATTCTATAGATTACTATCAAATTTTCTGCCAGAAGAATCTCTTGCAAATTTATCATTTAATTTGCAAGAAAATAATGGGTGTAGTATTCCTGATGCAATCATTGAGCAACCAAGTTTTAAATTTGTTGTAGAAACAAAACTATATTCAAATTTTGAATCAGGACAACTTTTATGTCATCTGAAGTCATTTAAAAATCAAGATTATAAAATTCTATTAACACTTGATCCTAAGTCTCTTGATAAAAATCTTGAAATAAATTTACATAATCAGATAAATAAATACAATAAAGAAAATAGTACAAATATTATACATAAGCACTTAACGTTTAAACAACTTATCAATTTTGTACGAGATGAAATAAAAGACAGAGATTACGATTTAAGGGTTGTTATTGATGATTATGAAGATTACTGTTATTTAGAAGGACTTATCCCAGATAGCTGGAAGAGGATGAGGGTTCAACTTGCTGGTACTACATTTAAATTAAACAAAGAATTAAATTTATATTATGACAATGCAACAAGAGGCTTCTCCGACCATGAATACTTAGGTTTGTATAATCAAAAAGCAGTTCGAGCTATCGGTAAAATAAATACAATTGTAACGGCTGTATATGAAAATGAAAAACTGAAAGTGGAAGTTGAAAGTGGTAATATAACCGCAGGCATGGTAGAAAAAATTAAAACTGCCATAGAACAATCAAAAAATTTTGATTATGATCTTGTAAATTATAAACATCGTTATTTTTTTGTTGATAAATTTTATGAAACTGATTTTAAAAAAGTAACACCTTATGCTCCAATGGGGACAAGATTTTTTGACTTGTGTGATGTTTTACAAATTGATAATTTACCTGATGCAGAAAAAATTGCGAAGTTGTTGTGTAACAAAACATGGGAATAATTATAGCAAAACCTTTCAGTATAGTTATTTACTTTTTTCCTTAGTATGTTCTTTGAGAAGCTTATAAACATATCATTGAGTCGTTTTGCAAGCTCGGATAATATCTAACATACTTCTTTTGGTACCGTTTAGTTTCGTTTGAAAAATTTTCTAAATACTACAAATATTTTGCTTTTGTAATATCTGAAAAACAATGTTTTGCAGGTTTGAAGTGGCAGTTGTTGATATGTTTCCAATATGGATACATTGACTACACTTTTCTGGGTAGCAGGGTTAATGTGTGATAGGAGACAATTCTGTAAAACTCAAATGATTACTGGATTACAACCAAAGAACTTGCTGAAATTAAGGAAAAATGCGAAACGGTAACCCTAAAATCTGTCGGATTATCAGATGATATTGTAAGAAAATTTGAAGAAAAGATTTTAAGCATTAAAAAGTCTTTTTATATGATCTTATATACAAATTACATTTATCCCACCTTAATGAGCGAGTTGAACACTTTTTGAACGGGGTTTGAAATGGTCATAATTTAAAATTAAGTTAAAACTTCTTCTAGTTCTTTTTGAGGGATGAGTATACCTTTTTGAAGATCATATTGTTTAATAAATTTAACCTTTGCCATAACTTCTTCTTCGCCTATTATTAAATCGATATTGTTTTGCATTCGTGCTAATGCTTCTTCATCGTTGTAATAAATATTTATAATAGATTTATCTTTTGCAAGAAGTATATTTCTTAAAATACTGTGGTCTGTTATATCAAGAGAATGTCCCATTATGTGGAACTTTGCAATATATATTTTGTTATGACTAGGATGTTTTAATTCATTTAATAATTCTTGATATGGCTCAATTGTTCCATATCTGTGTCTTTGATGGTGCTTTTTGAATATGTTAAATTCAACAGGTATTTGTTCATTATCAAAATTATGTGTTCCTAAAACCATATTACATCCATTTTCATTATTTATTTTGCCATGCACATATACAGCTTTTGTTTTTATTGCAAAATTATTATGATTGAAATTTATTTTATAAAGTTGTTCACAAGTATCGGTATAATTAAAATTCAATAAACTTATACAATCGCTATTAATACGCAAATTATATTTAGGTGTACTTTTTATTTTTCTATTTTCTTCTTCCGTTAAATAATTCTCAAATTCTCTTACAAAATCTCGAAGTTGATTATACAAGAAATTAATAAAATCTTTAATTGGCACACAGTAACAATCTCTATTAAAATAACATTTAGGTTCGCAAAAATATTTTTCTGCTTCATCAAAATTAAATTTCCAATAATCTTTAGAAATGAAAAATGCAATTTCATTAAATCTTTTACCATGAATACTATTTTTAAAATAAGACAATTTGCTTAATTTTAAAATTACATTATAAATCTCTCTTTCAAGGTCAATCCATTTGTCACCATCCAAAGTTTTATTTAAAAAGTGTTTTGCCCAAACATTGTTATATAAAAAGTTTTCATCATTTGCTATCTCTGTGTTTCTGTTTGAACTATATTTTTTCTCGTAATACTTTAAAAAGTCACTATATCTGGTATCTAAACCATGAGCTAAATCAAATCCATTCCCTAAAATTAAAATATCCATAAATATTTACTCCTGATATTCTTTAAAGTTTTCCACCTGTTCCATAACCTTGGTAAATACTTCTGGACTATATTGCGGTGGATATCCGTTTTTAACTAAACAGATTTTTATATCAAGTTTTAGTTGATCTCGAACATTTTGATTGTTAAGCCAGTCAGTAAAAGAAGATTTAGTATCAATTATTTCTTTAACTTTTTTTGCCAATACTTTGCATTTATCATTAATAATTATACCATCGGTTTCTTTATCGTTTCCATATTCAAAATTATATTGATTGCGCAAAGCAATTAAAATGTCATAGAATGCTTTTTCTTCAAAAGTTAAACCAATTTTACGGAAACTTTCTCTATTTTCATTCATCTGTTGCAAAATATTCAAAGCTTGCTCTGTTGCTTTTTTTATAATATCTTCCGAAGCCTGTTCTTGTGCTTCACCTGCCTCTTCGGTATCAAGGTGTTTTCTTCTTTCATTATATTCTGTAATTGTTTTTTCCAGCATTTCTTGGAATGTTTTTGATGCTACCTGATTAACTTTTCCATATTCTTTAATCTGCTTGCGTAACATTTTTACAAGAAGTTCCAGTTTAGTTGCTGGCATTTTAATATCTGATAATTTTTCAAAATATTCAGGTGAGAAAAGATCTTCCTCTTCACCAGTTTCAAGAACACTTTCAACTCGATTATATTTTAAAGCTTCTTCGACCATCTTGGAAACTGCATAATTCATAGTTTCAGTGTCTATTTCTGTTGTTCCGTTCATCTTTCGAACAAATCCTGCTATTGCCATGAAACATTGTGCAAGTGCCGATTCTTCGTCTTTAAGATTTCCTGAAGGCTGGCAAATATCATAAGCGGCTCTCATTCTTTTTACTGTTTTTAAGAAATATGTTTTAAATGAAACTTTTTTTGAAGAGTTATTTTCTCCAAGATTCAATTCTTGAGTTGAAATAAAAACATATTCTCCTGCTTTTGCAAGTAATTCATAGCGTTTTATAGGATTAGAATCAATATTTAAAAAAGGTTTTAAATCATAATCAACAAATAAATTTTTAAGTATTTCAAGTTCTTCTCTAAATACATTTGTTGCTTGCTCAACGTCATCTCTCGTTGGTGCAACAGAGGCATCTCCGCCATATATTTTCATTGCCTCACGCATGTTATCACGAATACCAATGTAGTCGATAATCATTCCATATTCTTTGCCAGGATACTTTCTGTTAACCCTGCTTATTGTTTGGATTAATAAATGTTTCTTTAAGGGCTTATCATTATACAAATATGTAAGTGAAGGCACATCAAAACCTGTAATCCACATATCTACGACAATGGCTATATGGAAATTTGATTTTTCTTGTTTAAAAGCTGCGTCTAATTCTTCCGAACGTTTGTCGTTGCGAACTCCACCAAGATAGTTATACATTTCTTCTTTATCATTACTTCCAACACTGGCAACCATTGCAATAAATGGCATTGGTTTTAGTTCTTTAAGCTCTTCGTCTGTTACACAAACATCATCAGGATATTTCTTCTCTTCAAACCATTCAGGATACTTTTCTTTAAATTTTTGCAACAAATTATATGCTATTTCTCTTTTTGAACATACAATCATTGCTTTTTGTATTCTGTTTGGTTCTCCTGAACAAGCTATTACATAATGATCATGAATATCTTTAGCAAGACGCTCTAAACGCAGAGATTCTCCCAAAATTACTTCCATAGAACTCATAGCGTTTTTACTTGCTTCAATATCTTCTTCTGTTGCACCGTCATCGGCGCATTTTTTGTAATAGTTTTCAATTTCTTTTACTTTTTGTTCATCAAGTAATACTTTTGCTATACGAGGATGATATTTGATTGAAACGGTTAAGCTGTCTGCAACAGCTTGATCCATTGTGTAACGGTCAATTTCATCCCCAAATGTTTGATAAGTTTCTGCTATGGGTGTTCCTGTAAAACCAACAAAAGTAGCTTGTGGGAACGCTTCTTTTAATACTTTTGCATAAGGTTTTGATACCATTGCTTTCATATTTTCATCAGCATCTTTGCTAAATTGTATTTTTTTAGAATGTTCAAGCTGAGTTCTGTGTGCTTCATCTGAAAAACAAATAATATTTTGACGGTCATTAATAAGCCCGATTTTGTCATCTTGTCTATCACAGAATTTTTGGATAGTACAAATATAAAAACCGCCGCTTTGTCTTACTGCGAGTTCTTGCCTTAAATGTGCTCTGTTTTTTACAATAGACACTTCGCCAAGATTTAAAAACTCCTTGCTTTTTGTAAATAGTTTTGCACCTTGTTTTTGGAGTTCTTCTCTATCAACAATCAAAATAATTGTAGGGGAACCGATTTCAGATATATCCGTGCAACGAAGAGCGAGTTGACGAGCAAGAAAAGCCATTGTATATGTTTTTCCACATCCTGTTGCACCAAAGTATGTGCCACCTTTGCCACTTTTTGAAACGATAGAATTAACAATGCTTTGTTTTAAAAGTTTTGCTGCAAAAAACTGAGGATATCGACAAACAATTTCTTTTTCGTTTTTATCATAAATTTCATCTTGAAAAAGAATATAATCTCTAAAAATTTCAAGAAAACGAGTAGGCTCATATACCCCTTTAATCATTGTTTGCGTTTCAGCAAACGGCAAAGATGATATTTTGTCTTCTTCATTAACACGTCGCCAAGCATAAAAATGTTCATATTCTGTTTTAACTGTGCCAAGCCTTGTTTTTACTCCGTCAGAAATACAAGCTAATGGACAATAATGCAATAAATGGGGAATATCTCTCCAATAACGTATTGTTATTTGCTCCCAGGCATCATATATTGTTGCGTTTACGTCAGCGGGATTTTTTAATTCAATTACGCATAAAGGAATACCATTCACAAATAATATAACATCAGGTCTTCTAACTTTCTTAAGCCCGTTATTTGTATATTCAACTTCAAACTGATTAACAACGCGAAAAATATTTTTATTAGGTTTTTTAAAATTGATGAGTGAAATCATCCTTGCTAATCCGTCTTGCGGAGTATATTGAATGCCATCAACTAACCAGCCATAAACTTTATGTAAAGTTGCAAAATCACTTTCGCTACCTACAAGACGAATGGTATCAAAAATTTGAATTATTTCATCATCTATTAAATCGGGGTTTGTATCAGCTATAAATGTTTTAAAATCATCAGCAATTAAAACATCTCTTTTTGTACTTCGTTTTATATTGCTATCCAAAGAATAATTCCAACCTTCAGCTTCCAAAAATTTAATAAAAGCACATTCGTATTCCGATTCACAATATTGACCGTTAAATTCTTTAAGTTTTGCCATTTTTATTCCTCTACTTGCCAGTGTCCGTTTTTATCGGCACCGATACGCTTTATTAATCCGTTTGCTTGAAGTTTTTTCATATTCTCGATTACACTTTTGCTTGTAATTCCAATAATATTAGCAAGTTCTTCTTGCGTTACAAATGGATTTGTCTTAATTGCATCAATAATTTTTTCTGATTTACAGTAACTTTTTGAGTAACTTTCTTCTCTGTAGCGATAATTTCTTCTATTGTATTCAACATTAAAGAAAGCATAATTTCTATGAATTTTGTACTGTTTGCGGCACTGTCGCTTGCTCCAAGAACATTATAGTATTCTTTTTGATGTTCCTTTATTAAAGTTTCAACAGGAAGCCAAGCAAAAATTTCTTTCCATTTTTTTAAGATGGCAGTCTGCCACAAACGTCCTATTCTACCATTACCATCTTGAAACGGGTGAATAAATTCAAATTCATAATGAAAAACACAGCTTTTTATAAGCGGATGAACATCGCTGGTTTTTAGTAATTCAAATAAATCACACATAAGTTTAGGTACTCTTTTAGCCGGCGGAGCCATGTGAACGACTTTTTCTCCGTCAAAAATTCCGACACCATCGGTTCTGTATTTGCCGTTTCTTTCTACCAAATCTTGCATAATAAGTTTGTGTGCTTTTAGTAAATCTTTTTCATCGTAAGGATTAAGAGATAAAAGCAAATCATAGGCTTGTATTGAATTTTTTACTTCTTTTATTTCATTAGGGTTTCCCAATATGCGTTTTCCCTCAATAATTTCGGTAATTTGTTCTAGGCTTAAACCGTTATCTTCAATTGATAAGGAAGAATGAATTGTTTTTATTCTGTTTTCTTTTCTTAATTTCACATTTTGTGGACTATTTTGAAGATAATTTATTTCCCCGATTTTTTCAGAAATATTAGAAATAAGTTCAATTATTTTTGATGTAATTTCAAATGGTGGTGTATACATTTATGCACCTTCCTTTGCTTCTTCAATAGAACCTTTTATTAATATCGGACAGATATTTTTTATTTGATTTTTGAGTTTTTCATTAATTGCTTTGCGTTGTTTGTAAGTATTATAGATATTAACAATGCATTTTTGGATGTTAATGTTTGGTATTGGAATTTCTACCTTAATTAAATCTTCCCAAGTGAAAGTTTCTCTTGCAGATCCCCACGAATGAAATCTTACGTACCTATCAAATTCGGTTCTATTGAAAAATATTGATAAATATTCAGGCAATAGCTTATTTTCTTTTGAAGAAAAAACTTCGTTGACAGATGTAACAACAATGTCTTTGTATGTATTATTAAAAGCGTAAGCAAATACTTTTTCATTGTGAGTAGTTTGTACAAAGCTAAATTGTCTTGGTTTTACAATTTTATAATTTGCCAATTCATTCCGATTAACCTTTGATGTAGGTTCGCGAAATTCTTTAGATGTACTTACGCCCATAACATTCTTTGTACCATTTATACCATTTCTCACATCATAATGCTCAATATAAGGTTCAATAGGTTCGCATGACATTTCCCGTCGTAAATCTTCTATATATGCATCACAAACCAGTTTCAAGTCTTCTAATCCACGTTCATAACTTTTTTGATTTGCAAGCATTGCATTATAAACATCAACATATTTTTGTTGAATTGGAAGCGGCGGCAGGGCAATTTCTATACTGCTAAAATCTTCCCAAGACATTCCATCTCGAATAGAAGCATCTGTATAAAACCAAAACAGCCTATCTTGTTCTGCGGATTTTAACATTATAAAGAAATACTCTCTAAGCAAAAGTTCTTTTCTTTTAATCTTAAAGATTGTATATGCTGGGCTTACATATTTATTAGTTGTAGTATTATTTAATGCAATAGGAAGAACCATATCTCGTCCAACGTGCATTAAATTACAGGCAAAGTATTGAGGTGGTACAACTTTATAATTGCTAGTGTCTATTCCTACTTGTTTAGACGGTTCAAAAAATTCTTTATCTTGGTTTATGCCAGATACTTCATTTTTTGTTAAATTGGAAATATTACATTTCTCATTATACAGTTCTACAAGATTATTCAAAAAATACTTATTTAATGTCATATCCAATCCTCTTAAATGCTTCTTCCAGCATCTGCTGGGATTGTTTTTCCAGTTTAAGAATTTCTTTCATTTCAGCCTGAATTCGTGTCATTTCTTTTTCATAATCAATATCTAAATCATGATCAATAAATTCAATGTATTTACTTGGAGTTAGAGCCCAGCCTTTTTGTTTAATTTCTGAAATACCAACACTTCGATAAAGTTCGGCAACTTCATAATTCGTTCCGTCAGTTCCTTCGTTTTGCCAAGTGTGATATATTTTTGAAGCTTTTTCGATTTGTTCAGGTAACAAGCAAACTTTCTTCTTGCCTTCATTTTTAATCGGATTTTCTCTCCATTGACGCAAATCCATAAAAAGAAATTCGTGTTTACGATTTCTTAAATTACGCCCATGGTAATTTCCGCCCTTTTTATTTCTGTTCAATATCCAAAGAGTTACACTAATATCTGTTGTGATAAACAATTCTCTTGGAAGAACAATAATTGCTTCTACTCGATCATTTTCAATTAGTTTTTTGCGAATTTCTAATGTGTCACTGTCATTTAAAGCGCCATTTGCAAGCAGGAACCCTGCAACACCGTCTGATGGTTTTAGGTGAGAGAGAATATGTAAAATCCACGCATAATTTGCGTTGCTTTCAGGCGGAGTTTCATAATCTGTCCAACGAGGGTCATTTTTTAAATTTTCATCATACCAACCCTTAAGATTAAATGGTGGGTTTGCCATAATGTAGTTAAAATATAAACCTTTATGTAAATCATGAGTAAACGAAGAATCATTTGTTTCACCGAGATTATGGCTTATCCCACGAAGCGCTAAGTTCATTTTTGCTAAACGATATGTTGCCGCATCCTTTTCTTGTCCATAAACGTTGATACTGTTGATGTTGCCTTGTTTTGATTTCACCAATTCGGCACTTTGAATAAACATACCACCGGAACCGCAAGCGGGATCGTAAAGAGTCCCTTCATAAGGCTCAATCATAGAGGCAATAAGCTGAACGACATCATGTGGGGTATAAAATTCGCCTTCCTCTTTTGTCGCATTTACGGCAAATTCTTTAAGAAAATATTCATAAACTCGTCCTATAAGGTCTTTTTCTTCGCCAAAAGCCTTATGGCTGATTTTGTTCACCTCATCCACAAGCTTTTTAATGTCATTTGGCGCAAGGTTCCGTGTTGTAAAAGTACCTTCAACAAAACATCCTTTTAGTTGTTTTGAATTGGCAGCAATAGTGTGAAGCGCTGTATCAAGAGCTACATTAAGCCCCGGAGCTGTTGTGTTAATAATTGTTGACCAGCGAGCTTCTTTAGGAAGATTATATGTTCCATCAGTAAAAGTTGCATCTTCAAAAAAAGCTGCACGTATATTTTCATCTTCAGGATCTAATCCTTGCTCAATTAAAGTTTTGCGAAGTTTTTTTATACCATCTTCGTATTTTTCACCAATAAAGCGTAAAAATATCAAAGTAAGCATCATATCTCTTTTTTCAAAAAATGAGCCCGAATTTCTGGCTGCACGCAGAATGTCTCTACAATTAAACAGAATATTATCTATGTTCAACACATCTTTAGAAGTTTTCTTTGCCATACAGCCTCGCTTTTATTAAAACTATCATATCATGAAAATGCTTAATTAGGATGTTTATAGATACTATAGATGTAATTGATAAACGCAAATATTTTAATGCTGGATAAGAATAATACTAAGCTTTTTGAATTCTCCTGTTTTTATGTTACAAATAATCATCTGGAGTGTTACTTTACACAGGTTTTAAGCATTAATTTACACATTACATCCCAAGAAATGAACTGTACTGGTTCTGGAATTTAGCAATCAGTAAATCCATTGATGCGAATTTTGCTTCAAGCCGTGCTTTATATCTTTCGGCATCTTTTTTTGCTCTGGTAATTTTACTGTCTATTCGTTTTATTTTTGTATCATAGGATTTTTCTGCTGCTGAAAAATATCCGGTAACACCTGCTACAGCTTGCTCGATAATGTCTTCAACTTGTACAAATATGCCTTTTCTTGTTTCATTACCGACTAATAATTCTTTGACAGCATCTCTATCAGCTTCAAATGCTTGTATAAATTTATCTTTGTTAAAGGAAAGAACATTGATATTGTCAGTTCTAATGTTGCTTGCGGAAGCTTTATCAAGAGAAATTCCTATAGCATCAAGATTTTTGAACACGCTTGTTCCTGCTATTGATGAAGTCATAAGTGTTCTTATTTGATTTCGTATAAGTTTAAGCGTAAATTGGTCGCTTAATTGTGCTCCGCGTGCAACTTCTTTATCAACATTTTCAATAAGAAGATTGTATGCATCGACAATATCGGATACAGCTGTTGCTACGGTTTCTTTGTCTTTTTCAATCGTCAAAGTTGTAGAGCCGCCATCTTCGTTAATGCCTTTAAGGTTTATTGTAACTCCTGTAATTCTTGATATATCACTGCCTATTGTATTTGAGGTAGATGTAAATCTTGTACCGTTAATCTTAAATACTGCGTTTTTCCCTAAATTCTGAAGATTAACATCCAATCTTGTTGTTTTAATAGAACCGTTTGCATTACGTTCGGTTATTGTATAACCCATTATATCTGTAAAATTTGATGTACCTGCTTCTATATTAATAAAAGAAGCGCCTGTTGTTCGGGATTTTATAACCAGTTTTCCGTCAACTGAATCCCAATAAGCTGTTGCATTTGCACCTTCTGAAGCATTTATTTGAGAAATAATATCAGATAATGTTGTAGAATTTGTTATATTAAATTCAGCAGTACCGATAATAAATGAACCTTCTGTAACATCGCCTTTGCGGAATAATCCGGCAGTTGTTATTACAGACTCTCCGTTAACTTTGTAGAGCTCCCTGGCACTACGCACAACGCCTGTCCCATCGTTTGAGACTCCGCAGATAGCAGAGAAATTTGAGGTATCTGTTGTAGAACCTACATCAATAGAGGCTCCGGATGTTGAATAAAATTCCAGATACCCATTAACAAATCTAATATTAGCATCAGCAAAAGCCGTTGTAATTCTTGAATGAAGCTGGTTAAAAGTTTCGTCTTGATTTACTTGAATTACAGCTCTTTGACCGTCTCTGAATATGGATAGGCTTCCTGATGAAATATTTAGTTGACTTAATTTTGTATTTCCGTCTGCATAATTAGCAGAAGAAATTGAACGTTCTTCAACAACGGTTGTGGTAGCTTGACAGGTGTCATTGCTGGCACTGTAGCCGCCCAAATCATCATTATAAGCCAATCCCAAATTCGCAACAAGACTGGATGTTCCGGTATTGTTGATTGTGAAATCTTTGTATCCGCTCTGTATCATTAGTACTCCATCAGAGAGAGTTGCGATAAGTCCCAGCTGCTCAAATTTGTTGATTAAAGTTCCGATTGTATCATCATCTGAGATTTTTATAATATTGTCTAATCCGTCAACTTTTACGGATAAATCACCTTTTGCTTTCAGAGTACTATTTCCCCATACAATATCCAGATTGCTTAATAAAGTGTCGCTGGTAGCATTTGTATGGGTGGTAACAATTGTTGAGGTTTCCAAACCTGCTGTATAATTATACTGCTTATCATTGTTTGCGGCAGGGAATAGAATATTTGCCACATTGGAGGCGCTTGTTGTAGAAGCGGATTTGGCGACGTAAACATCACCGGCTCCTGAGATTTTTAGGAGTGACGAAGTTCCATTATCAATAAGATTTGCAGTTAATCCGAATCGCGTAAGTGTGTCAATAAAACTACCAAGCGTTTCGTCAGATGAAATATATGCTGTGTATTTAACTCCGTTTGCAAAGATATTATATTCGCCTGTTGTGATTCCAAGCTTGCTGAGCTCTGTTTCTCGTGTTGCAGCAGTATTAAATGTAGATGTTTTAATAACCTCAATCGGCTTGCTGTCGTAAGCATCTGTGCTAATCCATTTTTCAGCTGTAATACCGAGAATATCCAATATGTTAGATTTCTTATTGCTGCCTGAATATGTTTGTATTATTGAGTTACCTTTGTTTTTGAGTATTAACTGACCTTTATCGTTAATTACTGAGTCAAAACCATAAAGCGCCAGTTCGTCCATTAATGTTCCGAGAGTATCATCAGCGGTGAGCGAAATATTTGTTTGAACACCATCTTTGATTACTGTAATATTCCCATCAGAGTAAGTTCCTTCGTTTATATCGGCGAGTTTTGTTGTACGTGAGACGGCAACTGTTACGTCGGCAGGTATTGATAATCCGTTTGAGGTATAAATATTTACAAAATCCCACTCTGCAAATAATGTAGTTACAAGGTTAGTTTTTGCACCTGCTCCTGCACTTGTTGCGATATAAGTATTGTTGTAGGCTCCGATATTTATAGAACCGTCTGCATCAAGATTGGCAATCATGCCGTAGCTGCCCAGAGATGCAATTAAATCTCCAACTGTCGTATCGTCTGTAATTGTTTCTGTTGTGCGTACACCGTTTTGATAAATAGTATACTCACCGTTTGTGATACCAAGATTTCTTCCGGATGTGTTATTTAATTGTTTAAGCTTAGTATGCTCATTAACAACATTGTTAGATGTTGTTGTGTATTGAAGTTTTTTGCTGTCGGAATCATAACGCGTACTCCAATCACCACTGATTCCGAGTTTTGATAATATATTTGATGCATTGGCTCCTATTCCGCCGGTTGTCAAATAGCTGTCGTTGCTTCCGTCGTAATATATTTTGCCGTCAGTTCCGAAATTTGCAGTTATTCCGTATTGAGCAAACTTAGAATTTAGAGTTGCAATTGTATCATTGTTGTTAATATTAATTGCGATACGAGTACCGTCGCGGTAAGCATAAATTTGACCGTTTGTTATATTTAAATTATTGCCTGATGAGTCAGTCAAATCTTTTAACTGAGTATCTTCGGTCATATTTGTGACAATTGTACGGTTTTGTATTTCTGAATTAGTATTAAAACCACTGATAGTGGTTGTTACCGTTGTAGTATTGGCACTTCCAGTTAATCCGAACGCGTTGCCGAAGTTAGTAATGTATCCGTCATTAGTACCACGAAGAGTCACTACACCATTGCTGATAGAACCGGAAATTCCGTATCCAGCGAGTTCTGCTAATACATCGCCAATTGTCTTGTCATTAGAAGCTGTAACTGTGAAAGCACCACCTTCGTACACCCCGGTGATAGTACCCGCTTTAGCAATCTGCCCCATTGTTGTTGTGCCGTCAGCGTTGAGTGTAACATTACGATTTTGTCGGTTAGATAGAGAATTAAAACCGCTGATAGTGGTTGTTATGATTGTAGTATTGGCACTTCCAGTTAACCCGAACGCATTGCCGAAATCAGTAATATATCCGTCATTAGTACCACGAAGAGTCACTACACCATTGCTGATAGATCCGGAAATTCCGTATCCAGCGAGTTCTGCTAATACATCCCCGATAGTTTTGTCCGCAGAAGCGGTGACCGCGAATGCAGCGCCTTCGTACACCCCAGTGATAGTACCTGCTTTAGCAATCTGTCCCATTGTTGTTGAGCCATCTGCGTTGAGTGTAACATTACGATTCTGTCGGTTAGATAGAGAATTAAAGCCGCTGATAGTAGTTGTTACGGTTGTAGTATTGGCACTTCCAGTTAATCCGAACGCGTTGCCGAAATTAGTAATGTATCCGTCATTAGTCCCTCGAAGAGTAACCACTCCATTGCTGATAGAGCCGGAAATGCCGTATCCTGCGAGTTCTGCTAATACATCGCCAATGGTTTTGTCATTAGAAGCCGTAATCGTGAATGCACCACCTTCGTACACCCCAGTGATAGTACCTGCTTTAGCAATCTGTCCCATTGTTGTTGAACCATCTGCGTTGAGTGTAACATTACGATTCTGTCGGTTAGATAGAGAATTAAAACCGCTGATGGTAGTTGTTACGGTTGTAGTATGTGCACTTCCTGTTAACCCGAATGCGTTACCAAAATTAGTAATGTATCCATCATTAGTACCTCGAAGAGTCACGATACCATTTTCAATAGAGCCGGAAATACCATATCCTGCAAGCTCTGCTAATACATTCCCGATAGTTTTGTCAGCAGAAGCAGTGACCGTGAATGCAGCGCCTTCGTACACCCCGGTGATAGTACCCGCTTTAGCAATCTGCCCCATTGTTGTAGCGCCGTCAGCGTTGAGTGTAACATTACGATTTTGTCGGTTAGATAGAGAATTAAAACCGCTGATAGTGGTTGTTACGGTTGTAGTATTGGCACCTCCTGTTAATCCGAATGCCTTACCAAAATCAGTAATATAGCTGTCGTTGCTACCATTGAATGTTATTACCCCACCATTGATAGAACACTGAATACCGTATCCTGCGAGTTCGGTTAGTACATCTCCGACTGTTTTGGAAGTGGAAGCCGTAACAGTGAATGTATTGCCTTCATATACACCTGTAATCTTCGCATTGCTTGAATTGCCAACAATTTGCCCGGCGGAGTTATATAATGCAGTCATACTACAATCAGAGTTGATAGATTTAAGTTTTCTTACACTTAGTTCCTTTGAGTGTGTATTAGATGTTTGCATTGTTTCTATGACTTTATAAGTAGAACCTAAACCTATACTAGCACCGCTTAAGCCCAGCGCAGATTTTACACCGTTTGACATTTCTGTGATATAACCGTCATATGTACCCGTAATATAAGCTACGCCATCTCTCATAATTGCAGAGATACCGTATCCGCCGAGGGCAGATACCATATCCCAAACAGTGTTGGTAGAATCTATCGATATAGTGAAGGCTTTTCCTTCATGATAACCTTTTATATATTCACCCGTGGCTGTGGCGGCAAGTCCCAGCTGCTCAAACGAGGATTGTAGAGTCATCTTCTCCGTGAGAGTGACCGGAGTTGTTGTAGTTACACTTTCGGTTGTTGTTACAGTTACAGTTTCGGTCCTAGTGGTTGTAATACTAACTGTCTGCGTTGCTGTTGCAGTAACTGTGATTGTGCTGGTTGTCGTTATTGTAGTAGTCGTGCCAGGAATTGTAATAGTTTCAGTTCCGGTTTTACTTGGTGTTCCTTCAACAGTTTGCAGGTTTGGACTAACACCCAGATTACTCGAACCACCTGTGTTGCTATTATTAACATTCCCTCTAAATAATTGACCAACGAAGTCCCCGGTGATTTCAATACTACGTCCACTTTCAAGTCTCGCTATTGCATTAACAGAACCATCAGGATTTGTTTCAAGATAAACAGCTGAACCATGTGCTCCCAGTGCATTCAGTGTATTTGTAATATCATTCAACACAAATTGGAGTGTGTAATCTCCATATTCAAGCAGCGTTTGCGAAGTTCCATTAACTGTAATCGTAATATGAAATTCAGTAGCTTGATGAGCATCACCACTTGAATCAAGGGCGCCAGGTCCTTTTATATGGGTACCACCAATGATAAGATCGCAAATACTTGCTGTTCCTGATGCTTCAGTTGTGCTATAAATAGTTGTATAAGTATCCCTGACGGTCGTACCACCACCTGTTACGGTTGTTGCGCTTCCCGCGACAGTCTGCGTCGAGAGTGTTGTAACTGTTATGACGGTAGTACCTGTTTCTGATATTGTTACTGTTTGCGTATAAGTTTTATTAACATCGTCTGTTGTAGTGTCATATCTTACTGACAAATATGTCCGCTGCGTACCGCTCATTTCTATGCCGACAGTCTTAGTAATAGGGGTATCAACTCTGCCAATACCTAATTCATCCAATAACTCGCCTTCGGCATAGTTACCTACAGTAGAAGTGAGGGTAATAACTCCGTCTACATATGTCCCTTGAATACCAAGAGTCTCAAGTCTTGTTAGTAAATCGCTAATAGACTCACCTTCGCTATGATCTATAGTAACAGTTCCAATTTTCTGAGCCTTTTGATTATATACAGTGATCCAATACTTATCGTCAGCCAAGCTTAAATGATCCCAAATACACTCATTTGCAGGTATGTATTCTGTGGAATGATAATATAACTTTTCTGTGCTTGCGCTGGTACCAACGGTAGTAGTTACAGTTGCAGTTGTTGTATTTGTAGAAATACCAAGACTGGTGAGTAATGCGCCCTCTGCATAAGCACCGTTGTTAGATGCAAGCGTAATAACCCCGTCTTCCATCGTGCCTTGTATGCCGAGATTATCCAGAGCTTTGAACATAGCTTCAAAAGTAGTTGTGTTATTAACCGTGATACTTCCAACCGTTCCGCCGTCTTTGTTCTTGACTTCAATAACCTGATTACCGCTTACAGTCGTGAAGTTATTAATAACATCAGTTATTTTAGCAGTCTGATTTTCAACGTGGGTTAATGCGCTTGAAGTTTTTGTTGTGCCTGTTGTAGTAGTTACAGTAATAGTCGTCTTATCGGTAGAAATACCGAGTGATGTGAGCAATGCCCCTTCTGCATACGCACCGTTGTTGGATGTAAGAGTAATAACTCCGTCTTCCATCGTGCCTTGTATGCCGAGATTATCCAAAGCTTTGAACATTTGTTCGAAAGTAGTAGCGTTATTAACCGTGATACTGCCAACAGTTCCGCCGTCTTTGTTCTTAACTTCAATAACCTGATTACCGCTTACAGTTGTGAAGTTATTAATAACGTCAGTTATTTTAGCAGTCTGGTTTTCAACATGAGTTAATGCGCTTGAAGTTTTTGTCGTACCTGTTGTAGTAGTTACAGTAATAGTCGTCTTATCGGTAGAAATACCGAGTGATGTGAGCAATGCCCCTTCTGCATACGCACCGTTGTTAGATGTAAGCGTAATAACTCCGTCTTCCATCGTGCCTTGTATGCCGAGATTATCCAGAGCTTTGAACATTTGTTCGAAAGTAGTGGTATTATTAACTGTAATACTTCCAATAGTTCCGCCATCTTTATTCTTGACCTCAATAACCTGATTACCGCTTACAGTTGTGAAGTTATTAATAATATCAGTTATTTTAGCAGTCTGATTTTCAACGTGGGTTAATGCGCTTGAAGTTTTTGTTGTGCCTGTTGTAGTAGTTACAGTAATAGTCGTCTTATCGGTAGAAATACCGAGTGATGTGAGCAATGCCCCTTCTGCATACGCACCGTTGTTGGATGTAAGAGTAATAACTCCGTCTTCCATCGTGCCTTGTATGCCGAGATTATCCAAAGCTTTGAACATTTGTTCGAAAGTAGTAGCGTTATTAACTGTAATACTTCCAATTGTACCGCCGTCTTTGTTCTTAGCTTCAATCACCTGATTACCACTTACTGTCGTGAAGTTATTAATAACATCAGTTATTTTAGCAGTCTGATTTTCAACATGAGTCAATGCGCTGGAAGTCTGTGTAGTACCTGTTGTAGTAGTTACAGTTACAGTTTTTGTAACAGCGTTCATGCCCAGTTGTCCCAGCAAATCTCCGGTTACATAGCTTCCGTTATTTGAAGTAAAAGAAATTCTTCCGTTATCCATAGAGGCTGTGATGCCAAAATTATCAAGTGCATTAAAGAATTCTTCAAAAGTTGTCGTGTTGTTGATGCTTACAGTTCCAATATTATTGCCTTCTGCATCATGTACTACAAGTGTTTTATTAGCAGGCAGCGTAATAAAATTATTCATGACCGAATCAAGCGATGCAATCTCTTCCTGTTTTGTATATAGATTCGTTGAGGTAATATATTTACCGGAAACAGTTGTAACCAGCCCAAGAACTCCGCCAAGTGTGCCCGCAGAAGTAGAGGAGGTTAAATTAGCATTCTCAATATGAATTGTAGAATGTGTTTCATCAAATGCAGCTGAAATACCTGCGTTTTCTAATGCAGTAATTAATCCATCTACTGTCATTGATTGTGTTACATTAATAGTTCTGTTTTCTCCGCGTACATTAAATACTGCATTCTGAGTTCCACTCAAACCTAAATCCTTTAATGTGGTAGATTTTGTTGCTGCAATCGTATTTGTAACAGTATATCGTAACGCTTGTGATTTTGCAGATGTATGTGCTACGCCTATCTGGTCGGCTGATATTGCAGGTGCACCATATAGAAGTGTCAAAAGGTTTGTGCCATGTTTATATCTAGCCTCGGTTTCTCTTATTGTACCGTTATTAATAAGAGCATTGACATCAGCATCAGATAATGTTTTAAAGCTGCCTCCGGTTATTTCAAGAACTCCATTTTCTTCATCAAGTTCAGAATAAATACCGAAGTTAGATAAATCAGCCATTAAGTTTTGAATTGTTTGACCTGAATAGATTTTTAAATATTGTTTTTGCCCCGCTGTATCCGTAACCTCCAAATATCCTTCGCTTACTTTTAAATCATCAACAAGTTTTGTATCAAGAGTCACGAGTTCAAATGTTTCAATTGTTTCTGTAAGTGGATTTCCGGTTGCCCATGCAGTATACGGTTCACTATTTAGTCCTAAAGCCTTAATAGCATCAAAGGTTCCGCCTGTAATTGTCCCGCCTGTAATCTCAATTCTGCCGTCACTCTTAAGTTCGGCACTCAACCCTGCATTTGAAATATTTGTAAGCAAATCTCCAAGTGTGCTTGTGGATGTTACAATAATGGTTTTATTCTCACCATTTGAATTCTTTAGAGTAACTGTCTGATTTCCGGTAATTGTTACTCCGTTACCAAGATCAACCAGTTTTGTGGCAAGAGTTGCTGCCGTAACAGTGGTTGCAATTGTTTGATAACTTAAGTTCCCGCTCTGCTGGTGATTTGCGCTGACAACTTCTTCAAATCCAAAAATTTCTTTTAATTTTGTACTGCCGTCATTTATAATTTCAGCATCGCTTATTGTAAAGCAACCTTCTTCATTAAGTGAAGCTTCAATATCTTTTGCACGTAAGGCAGTTATAAAATCATCCAAAGTAGTGTTCTGGTTGATTGAGAAAGTATAATTTGCTCCGTTTGCCTCAACTGTAATCGTGCCGTTTTGAACCCCGAGCTCGGAAAGTTTTGTAGAACCTGTTGCTGCACTATATTCTGTGGTTAATGTCTCATACTGTAATTGATTACTTGTATAACCTTCATTCACTCCTTCAAGATGCAGAGCATTTTTAATACCTGTATTGCCAATATCTTTGATATCATCGATGCCGACATCAACAGAAAATACACCTGTTGTTTTACTAAAAGATGCATTGATACCTTTATCTTTTAGTTTCTCAATAAAAGACCCTATTGTGTCTGTATTCGTTATCTGGAGCGCCTTTTCGACCCCCCCCCCCGAGGGTCCCGTACGGAGATGGTTCCAGCCGTTACTCCAAGGCTAGCAAGCAGGGAATCTACAGTTGCGGTTGTTGTTTCAATAATCGTAGTAAAGAAGTTGATGCCACTGACGGCATTAGTATTACCGGCGAGTTGATTAACTTGTATTTGATAAACAGCTTCTTCGGCAGCAGTTGTTGCTGATGCTGTCAGAACATTCAAGTCTGCTGAAGTAGCAAGATTTTGAGCAAATAAATCTGTTGAAGCAATATTGAATTTTGAATCAGTAATTCTTTCAAGCACTGAACGGAAAGATGAGAAAAATGATTTTATGCCTTCAAGAGTATCTCTGGACAACACAATATTCTCACGTTGTTCTTCAAGCTTTGTTACTTTTGCTTGTTTAAGAGCTGTGAGAGATTCAATCCATGATGATGTATCCAAACCGGACGCTAATCCGCTAAAAGATATTGTCATTTATTGCAGCCTGCTTATTCTTTATTCTACTATATTTGTGTAGTTATGAATTGCAATATACCATATTTATATACTATTTGCAAGTTTTAAATTCCTAAAGAATTTTCCGCATCAATAATGTCGCATTCTTTTAGTGCCATAAATGAATCAAATACCGTTTCTTTTGCAGGTAATAATACTTTCTTTAGAGGAGCTAAATAATTGCTGACAAATCCTAATGCTCTTGTCACACCATCTCTTGTTCGTTCTTCAAATATAGCAAGTGAGGATGAATCGTGTCCCCATGTTTTAATATTTTTTGTCTGCGAGAAAAACGCTTCACAGGTACTGTGCCCACGGCGATTAGCTTCCCAAAATAACTCGTCATTTAATCTTTTAGGTATTTGTGCTTGAAATGACACTGATGCAATCGGACTAACTTGCATATAAAACTCCTCTATATAATACAACACCTCTTAATTCTAGAGTATTTTAAAATACGTGTCAATTGTTCTTAATACTCTTTTTTAATTCTTTAATTTCTTTTTTACTTTTAGCCCTAAATTCCTTTTTAGCATTTTTATAGGCAGTTTTTTGTTCGGATGTCAATATTTGTTTGAATTCTTTTTCATAACCCTTTTTAATATATGAAATCCGTTTTTCTACAACTTTAAAATCTTTTCTAACCGCATTAACTTTTTCTACTGTGCAATCATCACTTTTTGCAATTTCATCCAGTTTACTGATATTTAATGAAATTTCTTTTAATTCGGGCTCAAGTTTTTGGTAAATTACGGCATCAATTTTATTAATTTCTTCTGTTTGGCTCTCCGTAAGATTTAAAGTTTCATATATAGAATTTCTGTGTTGTTTGAATCTATCTAATAAATCATTAGAATCCTGTGCAAAAATAGGATTGGATAACACAAATGATAATGTAATGAATAGAATATATTTTTTCATACCTGCACTCTCCTTAATGATAGAATAGCATAAATCAACGAACTTTATCATTAACACCAAAAAGCTGCTTTACTAAAGCTTCGATAGTTTTTTTAGCTCTAAGGTTACTATTTATTTGTAGTTCTTCAGCATTTTGTATCAGAATTTTAGCATAGGCGGGAGGTTCAATCAGTCCTTTTTCTCTTAGTGTGTATATTAATCTGTGAAACCCTGATTCAAAAGGTTTCATTTCAGGGTTGGTTTCTTGAACAGAAAGTGCTGCAAGTATAAGTTTTCCTGCACAAGTTTTTAATTGTTCATCTGTCGAAGCTTGTTTGAATCCGAGACTGGCAAATATTCCGCTGAATATTTCATCTTTGAAAAGATGGTCTTCTGATTTGTAGAAATCAATAGCTGTCATAGTTTGTTTTTCAGGATTAATTATTATATTTTTAAACCCGCAATCAAAGCTCAAATCACTGTTATGTTCTGCTGTTTTTATTTGCTTAAACAAATCTGTAAATGCTTCAACAGGCATGTTTTCTATCATTAATGCGATTTTCTTATCTTCATTTTTCTTTCCGTCAAATGTAAATCCGGGGATGAATTTCATAATGGTGGCATTTTGAGCCAGTTTTGCCACGACATGGTTAGACCTGTCGTCTCTATTTAATCTCTTGCTGAATCTTGAGAAAATTCTTCCAAATGAATCATGTGGAACTCTAACACAATAGTCCGAATTCTCTATTTTCCAAACCTCTGCGTCTCCGCCCCGTCCAAGCATATTTTCTTCTTTCATAAATGAGTTTCTGATTCGTTTGAAAATCTCATTTCTTGGTAAAGATAACAAATCTTCCGTTGATTTAATAAATAAATCCTGAGCAGGAGCAGGCAGTTTGTTTCTGCCTCCTTGGAATACAGCGGTTCGCGGATTCGTATTATTCATATTTATTGGATTAAAAACAATGCGCATACTTTTATTAAACCATGTCAAAAAATTTTTTGCTTTTTTAAATATGGGTCGAACGACAATCGCGTTAGAGGATGGGGTGTTAAGAATATATAAAGAGGTTCAAAATCTGTGATACGATAAATATATCGAAGTAAAGGAGAGGAAAATATGATACCTATTTTAGATTCAAAAAGACAATACGCAAAAATCGGTGCGGAAGTTGAAAAAGCTGTGTGTGAAGTTTTACGTTCAGGATCTTATATCTTGGGACCAAACTGTAAAGCTTTGGAAGTTGAACTTGCAAAATACATCGGATGCAACTATACAGTAACTCTTAACTCTGGTACTGATGCGCTTCACTTAGCTCTAAGAGCTTTGGATATCGGTGCCGGTGATGAAGTTATTACAACAGCATTTACTTTTGTTGCTACAACAGAAGCTATTGGTATTGTTGGCGCAACTCCTGTTTTTGCAGATATAGATAAAGATACATTCAATATCGATGCTTCTAAAATAGAAGCTTTGATAACACCTAAAACAAAAGCTATTATTCCTGTTCACCTTTACGGTCAGCCTTGTGATATGGATATGATTATGGATATCGCAAAACGTCACAACTTATATGTAATCGAAGATTGCTGTCAGGCTATCGGTGCTAAGTTCAAAGGTCAAATGGTTGGTACATTCGGCGATATCGGATGCTACAGCTTCTACCCTACTAAAAACTTAGGCGGTATGGGTGACGGCGGTTTGATTACCGTTAACAGCGAAAATCTTAAAAACAGAATTATAGCTCTTCGTAACCACGGTGGGGCTGTAAGATATTATCACGATGAAATCGGTGTAAACTCTCGTTTGGATGAAATTCAAGCAGCTATTTTAAGAATTAAACTTAACTATATTGATGAATGGAACTCTGCAAGAAGAGACCATGCTAAAACTTATAACGAGTTGTTGGCGGGTTGTTCTGATATCCAAACACCTAAGGAATTAGATGATACTTATTGTGTTTACCACCAATACACAGTAAAAATTCCTAACAGAGATAATATTCACAAAATGCTTCAGGAATCAGGAATCGGTGCTATGCTTTACTACCCTGTTCCATTGCACTTGCAAAAAGTTCATGCTCATCTTGGATGGAAAAAAGGTGATTTACCGTTTACTGAAAAGAATACAGAAATGGTTATTTCACTTCCAATGTTCCCTGAGTTGACTTTGGAAGAACAAAAAACAGTTGCTTCAACTCTTATTGAGTGCATTGAAAAATCAAAAATGGCTGTATAAATAATTAAACGAAGGGTAAATTTTAAATTTACCCTTCGTTTGTCTTATAGAATGATTAGTAATCCCAATAATCTATTACATATTTATTTTCAGCATCATCCCAAGCATGAGGTTCCCAGCTTTGAGTTGAACTATTATATCTATAAATCTCTGTTAGTCGAGAGCCTGTTTCATTAGAATTTTCCCAAGTAAAAGTTTCTTGATTAAATATTTTTACTTGACCATTTTCATAAGTTTTAGTCTTGTTTCCATTTTCATCTATAGATATTTTGTAGTATAAACCATTTTCTTGTCCATATAAAAGTTCACCGTTTTTATGGTAGGTATAACTATAACTTTCTCTGCCATTTACGGGGGTATAATGCATTATAGCAGTACCTGTTTTTGGTGTGCCGTTTTGCATCTTTGTGCCATCGTAGAAGGTGCATGTTGCAGTTGTGTTGCCCTCCTTATCGACTTCTTTGTACCAGCCATGTTCTTTGCTATAGTAATCTTTGTGTCCGCTGCTCATTGTCTCTACAACATATTCATTATCGGTGTATGTTGTTACCTCCTGAACTTTCCCGTCAGCATATCTGGTTTTCTGGGTTGGTTTTACAGGTTTTGAATTGCTGTCGTCAGAGGTAGTTTTGGTATCAGGCTCGTATTCATATTCAATTTCAACATCGCCATTGTCGTTTGTTTGAGTTTCTTTTGTGATATATCCGTCTTTGTTATATTCACTGGTAAAGTTACCCATTTGACTCTTTATAATCTTTCCATCTTCATCATAGTAGTATATTAAGGTTGATGGATTAGGATTTTCTTCTGTCGGTTCACTTGTTATTTCTGAGCGAATTAATTTACCTGTTGTCTTATCATAAAAATCTACCTTGCCATTGCCGTAATCAGCTCGTTCTTCGTTTTTATTTGAGTTTGTTTTTGCATTCTCAAATGATTGAATTTTAATATTCAATTTCTGTACAAAAGATTTAAAAGTTTTTAAATCAGTTTTAATGCCTAGTGCCGCCAGTGCTACTTCTGCTTTGTTCAGAGGGATTAAGGAATTAAGCTTTTGTGCGAATTCTTGAACTTCATCGTTTGATACTTTTCCATTCCCATCTTTATCCATTATCTGGAAGATTGATTTGAACTTTTTATTTTTTTCTTCTTCAATATTGATTTCGCCTCTGGCTTCAGCAGATATTTCAATCCTCATTCCTTGGCTGTTAGTTAAGTTGTTGTTTACTGAATCCCCCATTGTTATTCCTTTATTTTGTAATCTTGTATTATTAACGACAACTTTTCTCTAAAACTTTAATAATATTTACAAATGTTTACAAATAGTGTATAGTAAAGTAAGAAGTTTAGATTAAGAGGAAGAAGATATGAGCAATATTGTTATTTATTCAACAAAACCAATGCCTGAGCTTGAAGCAGTGCTTATGGATATTGATGAAGCTGATGTTAGAACGGTTGATATTAACCAGATGAAAGACTATGCGGTGACTAATCCGTCATTGATGATTGTTGAAAATATTGATGCTGCGAAAGATGCTCTGATGACTAACAAATTCCCTTGTCCGATTTTGTTCTTCGGGCCTGTAAGAAGAGATGTGACAGTTAGAGCAGAAGGTCATGACTTTATTGCTGAGCCAACTAACACTGATGAATTGATTGTTCGTGCTAATGCTCTTTTAAGAATTAAACTGATTAAAGATAAATTGGAAAAAGTTAGTGCAACTGATGAATTAACAGGTTTGCATAACAGAAAGTATCTTCAAGAACGTCTTGAGGAAGAAATTTCCCGTTCAAAACGTTATGGTATAAAGTTGTCTTGTATTCTTTTTGATATTGACTTCTTTAAGGTTGTAAATGATATGTACGGCTATGAATGGGGAGATATTCTTCTTCAGAAAATTGCAAATAAACTTGATGCAATGGCTCGTAAGGAAGATATTGTAACACGTTACGGCGATGAAGAATTTTTGCTTGTACTTCCTAATACATCTGAAGAAAATGCCTTCTTGTTTGGAGAAAGATTCAGAAGAGAAGTTGAAAAGATGGAATTTATTCCTGCGGGAGAAGAAGAAGCTCATAAAGTTACCATTTCTGGTGGTATTTCAACTTATCCTTGTATGGCTGATGTCGAAGAAGATGCAAATACTGTTATAAGATATGCCGAACACGCTCTGTATAATGCAAAGCATAGAGGCAAAAATAAAATGGTTCAGTTCTCGCAAATGAATTTGGAAATGTAATATAAAAAAGGGTTGGCGAAAGGTCAGCCCTTTTTAGTATATTTAAAGGATTTCAAAACTCTTGATATATAGTTTAATAAATAAAGAATAGTATAAAATCGGAGATAATTATGGATATATTTGCAGTTATAGGTATGTTTCTCGGGCTGGGGCTTATATTGCTTGGTCAGGCTATGGAAGGCGGTAACATAGGTCAATTGCTGCAAATTACAGCATTCTTTATCGTAATCGGCGGTACGACAGGTGCTATTGTGTTGAGCTTCCCAATGCCAATGATAGTATCGGCTATAAAAATGCTTAAGAATGTTTATTTCCCTCCTAAAACTAATTTTGAAGCTCTTATTACCGAGTTGGGCGGTTTTGCACAAAAAGCAAGAAAAGAAGGTATTATCGCTCTTGAAAAAGAAGCAAATACTGCATCTGATCCTTTAATGACGCTAGGGCTTGGAGCTGTTGCTGATGGTACTGATCCGACTCTTGTTAGAGAGATGATGGAAAATCAGATAGAAAGACTGGAAGCTCATGTAAATGGCTGTGCAAAAGTATTTGAATCCTTTGGCGGATACTCACCTACCTTGGGTATTATCGGTGCCGTAATGGGCTTGATTCAGGTTATGCAGAATTTGTCAGACCCGTCTAAACTGGGTGCAGGTATTGCGGTTGCGTTCGTAGCAACTATCTACGGTTTGTTTGCTGCTAACCTTATTATGATTCCGCTTAGTTCAAGAATAAAATTTATTTTCCAAGATGTATTTTTATACAAAAACATGATTCTGGAAGGTGTTTTATCAATTCAAGCAGGGGAAAGCCCTGTATTGATTGAAAGAAAACTTCGTTCATTTATTTTAGAAGACGAAAAGGGTTCAAGCAGTAATGGCTAAGAAAAAGAAACACGAAGAGCATGAAAATTTAGAGAGATGGCTGGTTTCTTATGCCGATTTCATTACTCTGCTTTTTGCAACCTTTGTTGTATTATATGCTCTTGCTCAGGTTGATGCAACTGATTTTGCGCGTTTGGAAGAATCTTTAAAAACCGCATTTAACCAAAATACGTTGTTTGATGGCCAACAATCCGTAATGGACGGCAGTGATTCAATTTTTGACCAGCAAACGGCTAATTCTTTTATACCGTCTTTGATGGTGGAATATATTAGCCCTAAGTATGAAAGCGATTCGTTTAAAGAAATTGACGAGCAGATTAAAGAATTATCCGAAATGGGAGAACTTGCAGGTATTAATTCTAAAATTACCGATAAAGGTTTATTAATTACTTTTGATGATAAATACTTATTTGCTCCAGGGTCAGCTTCTCTTGATAAAAATGCTCAAAAACTTCTTGATAAAGTAGGGGTTTTGATTTGTAAAAAATTTGTTTTGCACAACATGATAATTGAAGGTCACACTGACAGCGATGCAATGTCAAGCAGACAATTCCCTTCAAACTGGGAATTATCAGGCGCTAGAGCTTGCTCTGTAGTAAGATATCTTATTAACAGATTCAAATTCTCGCCATCGCTTTTTTCTGCTGTAGGCTATGCAGATACAAGACCTCTGGAAACTGCTATTTCTCCTAAAGATCCTGCTAACAGAAGGGTTGAAATCCTTATTTTGAAAAACAAATATAAGAGTCAATTTGGTGCAAAAAATGATTATACGCTGAGTTTGTCCAAGTCACAGCAGGATGCTATTCAAAAACAGCGTGAAAATATTATCAGAAATGTTGAAGGTGATTCTATTTCATTGGCTGCTCGCAAGCTTTTAGAAGAAGCTCGTAACAAAAAGCAAATTGAAAAACAAAAGAGTGAGAAACTTTCAAAACGTAACATGGAGCTTTATATTAATCTTGAGCCTGAGGATAAAAAGGCAGGTTATGAAATGCCTCCTGTTGAAAAACGTGTGATTAAATTAGATACAAATATTCCGGAAGATGAGGATTTTGGTCTATGATAACACATGCTGTAGGTTTATCATTAGGCCCGACTTCTTCCGTCGAAAGCGGTGTTGCTGTAAGAGAAGTTCAAACAGGGAAATTAATACATCTTGATAAATTATATTCAATGAATGATGTAACATTGTTTTTTGAGAATTATCCTTCCATAAAAAATTCTGTTATTACAGTATCTCTTCCTTGGGATAATACTATGCTGGAAGGTAAGTGGAGAGTGCTTTCTAAACCTTATCAAATGATTCATACATTGGGGCATTTCCCTAATCAGGATAACTGGATGCAAAGATTTGCAACCCGCGGAAGTGATTTGTTAATGAATTTAAAAGAGCAGGGCGGAGATGTTTCCAGATTTGAAGTTTATTTAACCCGCCAGAAGTTGAATCTCTATTCTAACTATAAAGAACGCTCATCTGCTGATTGTAAATTCCTTCAGTCTGCTCTAAAATTTGAGTACGGGTTTGATGAACTCCCTGCAAATATGCTTCCTGTAGCTCAATTGGAAGCTATAGTAGGAACAGTTCTTGCTTGTGAAAAACTTAATAACAAAACCGGTAAAATCTTTGATTTTAAGGGATTAGATGTTATTAACATACTTTAATCTTGTAAATATTTGTAAACACATGCCGAAAAATAAGCAATTTACAAGATTCATAGACGTTAAGTCAGTGTATTATAATACAGATTGGGAAAGGAATTATTATGGTAAATATTCAACCGTTAGATGCTCAAAGTGCTAATTATAGCGCAGTTAAGGTTCGTGTAAATGACGCGAAAACCTATAATTTTAATGATACAAATAATAATAACGGCATTTATAATGCGGCTGATATTGAAGTTAACAGACCTGCTGTTTATACTTATCCTGATGCAAAAGAGCTTATCACATATAAAATGGCTCAGATAGCTCCTGTTAATGTTCCCAAATCATTACCTGTTCCCGAACCAAATGTAACAACAACAGAAGCTGAAAAAGAATTGAGTTTTCATGGAATAAATTTTAAAGCATCTCCTAATAAAGTTGAAATTATCCCGCCTGTAGAAATTAAACCTGATGTTGATGTTCAGGCGATAGATGATAAATTGCATTCATCAGATTTGGATGTTCAGGCAGAACAGATGCACGATATTGTAAAGGCGGCAGGAACTTCAAAAAACGGAGCGAAAGATTTTGTTGCTCCTGAAATTTTTGAATCTCTTGTAAAAATAATCAAGAAGGATACTACAGGCCTTGCGAAACCAACCGCTGAACAAAATGATGCAAGACAAAAACTTAGAGAAAATTTAATAGCAGCTGATAAGGCTTTTGCGGAAGGCGTTGACCCTAAAGATTTTAAAATGCCTCATGATATGTCAGAAGAAGAAACAAAACTTGCTTTGACCTTGACTCCGTTTGAGCAGGTTGAACGTAATAAAACTTATGCTTTAGCAGTAACAGCATTATTAGCAAAAGCGTATGCAGACGGTGTCGAAGAACAAACAGGAAACGTGGTTCCGCTTACTGATTTGCCGGGTGCTTCTGCAATGGTAGATACTCTAAGACATGAGAATAACCCTGATGTTAAATTAACAGCTCTAGATTCTTTGAGATATATTTCAAGACCTGAATATAAAGAAGAATTGATTACAATCTTTACTTTGGCGGCGCAGGATAAAGATCCTAAAGTAGCTCAATATTCAGCGATAATGGCAATGATGCTTGCAGGGGTTAATCCTGAAGATATAAATCAGGCAGCATAAAAAAAGAGGTGTCGTATGACACCTCTTTTTTTATTTGTGAGCACCGCTATGTGTAGCTTTATATTTTTTCTTTCCGTCTTTTTTCATTTGTTTAAGAATTTTTTTCTGGTCTCTTGTTAAGATTGATTCAAATTCTTTAAAATTAGATTTTCTGATTTCCATTGCTTGTTTTTCAAGTTCTTTTAATTCCGCTTCAATAACAGCAAGTTTTTCTTCCTGCATTTGAACTGCAATTCTTGAATGTTTAACAACTTCTGCTTCCTGACGTTTAGCTTTTATTTGTTCCATAACTGGTTTCATTTTTTCGTGACCTTTGATGCGAAGTTCACGAGCTTGAACCTTTTGTTCTTCTGTAAGTCCGAGTTTTTTTTCAAAAGCAGCTTCGCGAGCTTTTCTTACTTCATGCATGTTAGCTTGTTTAGTATCAACAGGAGTCGGTTTAACTTGTTGTTCAGCTGCAAATGCTCCGGCAATTGTGATTCCGAATGCAAACATAAGTACTAATAGTTTCTTCATAACAATACCTCTCTATAGTAAATCTTCTAGTTTTATAGCTAATTCTTTTTTTGCGTTGTATATTCTTGATTTAATTGTGCCGATAGGGCAGTTGAGTTTTTTAGCCGCATCTTCGTAAGTGTAACCATTGATTTCGCAAAGCATTATTGTTTCTTTTAGCTTTGGTTTAAGTTCTTCGATTGCAGAAATAATTCTTTTTTGTCTTTCGCTAGCCATTACAGCGGTATCAGGAGATGATTTTGCGTCTTTAACACTGCCAAGCACAACATCATCGGATGTTGTGTTAATTGAGTTTTTAAAGTATGCGGATTTAAGATAATCTTTAGAAACATTTTTAGCGATTGTGTTTATCCAGCTTTTGAAGTTTCCGCGTTCTTCGTATTTATCTGCGTTTTTCCAAGCTTTGACGTAAACTTCCTGTTCTAAATCTTCGTTATCCTGATTAGTTATTAAACGTATTATATTTTTTACATTTTGTTTATTAGCTTTAATTAATTCGTTAAAGTTCATTCATCCACCATAATAAGCCCGTAAGAATCTACGGGGAATCCGAGATCTTCTGCTGATAATGTGTCTCCGTATGCAAGAATATCACTCAAGTCGGAATCCATTGCGGTAACACAAAATGTCGTGCTGAAAACTACTAAGAACAGAGCTGCACAAACAGCACGAAGTTTTTTTAGTTTTCTTTGCTTTGCCTTGTAATAAAACTTGACTTCTCCGAGCAGGTCAGAGACTTTTTCCATTTTCTCGTGTTCTTGTTTACACTCATCACATTCTTCAATGTGCTTCTTTAGTGTTTCTTCATCTGAGAAGACAAATAAACCTTCATATTTTGAACATTTGTTATCCATAATTCTTACCTCTTGTACTAATATAACGAGTTAAAAACAAAAATGTTCAATTGCTTTTACAAATCCGTCGTTATAAACAGTATCAGTAATATAATCAGCTTGTTTTTTTAACTCTTCAGTGGCGTTACCCATTGCAATCTTTATTCCGCCCGCTTTAAGAAGCTCGATATCGTTATTTTGGTCTCCGATGGTGAGGATTTCTTCTTGTTTAAGATTCCAGTGTTTTTGCAAAAATCTTACTGCGCAAGATTTTGATGCTTCTTTGTTAGAAAATTCCAAAAAGTACGGAGTTGATTTAACTATGTATAAATCCGGGAAAATTGCAGGAAGTTCTTTTTCATATTTGTCGATTTTTTCAGGTTCATCATAATTAATTGCCAACAGTTTGTTTATCTTGTTTTTATTTATTTCATCAAAAGCTTTCACTTCATAATGAGTGTGCAGATTATTACAGTATCTTTGGACTTCGTAACAAACTTTTTCAGAATATAAAATATCATCATTATAGAGATTAATATGTATATTTTCTTTTTTTGCCCATTCAAGAACTCTTTCTGTTTGATCTTTGGTTAAATAGCGTTCATAAAGAGTATTTCCTTTATCTGAAACCAGCCCTCCTTGATATGAAACAACCGGTGTATCAAGCCCAAGGTCTTTTGCAATAAGTTTTGCAGCTGCATTCATTCTTCCTGTAACAAGAACAACTTTTATGCCTTTTTCGCATAATTTTTTAACACAGTTCTTAACACCCTGTGTAAACTCTCCTTCAGGAATCAAAATTGTTCCATCAATATCAGTAGCAACAAGTTTAATCATAATAAAATTGTATAGAAAATGTTAAAAAAACGCAACACAATGTATATTGTGTTGCGTTTTATATATCTGTATTATAGCATACAGCGCCCCCTTTGTGAAGTTCTCATTAAAATAGCACATTTTTAAAATTGGGTTGTATAACTTGCTATTGTTAAATTTATACCTCATATCAAAACGCAACACAATATACATTGTGTTGCGAAATCCAGAAAGAAGAGCATAAATATAGCGAGGTATAAGAATGAAAAGATTAAACGGTTTTTCACTAATGGAAATGATGATAGTCTTGACAATTGTAGCAATTGTTGCGGCAGCATCAGCACCAATGGTGAATAAGAAAATGGTACGTTCAACGAATGAAAAGTCACCTTGGATAATAGTGGACGGAAGTGAATCAATAGCCTATAACCAGGATAACAGGAATGTAATTCAAGATAGAAAGACTGCTTCAATAGGCGCAACACTAGCGCCAAATAGGGAACATCCGCGCTTATACATTAATACATCAGGAGATGCGAATCCACATATAATGTTTGGGCGCAACAACGGAAGTTTAATGCGCTTAATTGCAGGGGGAGAGAATGCAAATACTTGGTTAAGCAATATAAGTCCAAATAATGCAAACGCCTCAGTAGCTATGGGTTGGAATTCAAATGCAAGTGCAAATCGATCGGTAGCAGTTGGTATGGATTCGGAAGCTAATTCACCCGGAGCAGTATCAGTCGGTAACAGAGCAAGAAGCAGGGCACAGGTTTCTATTGCAATTGGTGACGGTGCACAAGCAGGATTTGCAGGCGGCAATGATGCAAACAAATTTTCAGCAATAGCAATTGGTTCAGAGGCAATAGCAAATCGCGTTAGAAGTATTGCTATAGGACGTCATGCAGAAGCTACTGCAAGCAGAGCAATCGCAATGGGTTCTTCAGGAGACGATGGACAAACAAATAGAGCACGTGCAATGGGAGCTGGTTCAATTGCAATCGGTGCCTCTGCACTTGCTAACCAGCAAGATTCAGTATCACTTGGAAGTACAGCTCAAACAACAGGTAATGGTTCAATATCGATTGGTGTAGGTTCAATAGCCGGAGATGACCAAAATAGAACAGTGAACTTTGAGCAAGAAGCAAATAAAATTGCGATTGGCACAAACAGCCATGCTAGAAAAGAAAACTCAATAGCAATCGGAACTGGTGCAGAGGCAAATCCAAATTCTTTTGGAACATATGAATCTGTAAAGAAGCGCGCTATAGCAATCGGTTGGGAAGCAAGAGCATTGGATTCAGATGCAATAGTTCTGGGAAATAGATTTGCAGGTCGCAGATCTACAGCAAATAATATAGGTGCAATCGCAATAGGTTCTCCTGCTCAGGCAACAGGGAGATTTTCAATTGCAATCGGAGGCAGCACTAATACAACAGCTACTGTAACGGGTAATGTCAATGTTCCTACTACGATTGCATCAGGTGAAAGTTCTGTTGCAATTGGTTCTGAAGCTACTGCAACAGGAGCCAACTCTGTTGCTATTGGTAGAGGTGCGACAGCAGAAAGTGCTAATACCATAGTTCTTGGGGATGCTAATTCTGTGGTAAGAATTCCCGGTAGGCTTGTTGTCGATGGACAGGCTATATTAGGTTATGATAATGGAAAATGGCAATCTGACTGGGATCATGTTGCTGTAATTAGAGCAAGACGCGGTTGCCGCTTAGAGGTATTAGAACGTGATGGCGATGGTGACTGGGATGCTTGTTATGTAGATGGGAAATATGGCATTAGTTGGGCCAGAGTTACTTGGGCCGATAATTTTAAGAGTGACCGCCGTTTAAAAAATGTTGGTAAAACATTCAACTCAGGACTTGATAAAATCAAAAAGCTTGAAGTGTTCAATTATACATTCAAAGAAGACGAATCCCAAACCCCTCGCGTTGGTGTAATGGCACAAGACTTACAGAAAGTTTTTCCTAATGCAGTATTCAAAGGTGAAGACGGCTTCTTGAGAATCAGAATGGAAGACATGTTCTATGCAGTAATCAATGCCGTCAAAGAACTCGATTCAAGATTGTCAGTTCTTGAACAAAAACAAAAGAAAATCGACGAGTTGGAAAAACGAGTTGAAAAACTAGAAAAACGCTTGGAAGCACTGGAAAAATAAACTTCCAACCCACGCGAACCAACTCGGAGTCTGTTCAAAAGGAGCACGGACGAGTCCTAAATTCAGTCTGGTAGTCTCGATAAAATGTGCTCCGACCTTTGTTTAAAAATGCGGGATATTATTGCTACAACATTTATAACGGCGGAGTGAACTCAACACTCCGCCGCCCGCGTAATTTAAGTTAAGATTTGTAACAATTTCTCTTAAAAGTTAAAGTTTTACCTTAAAACAGCCGTAATACATAGAAAAGGGACAATTATAAAGGAAAGCGATTTAACTTATGGGAATGGCAGCATCACAAGGCAGATTTCTACAGTTAACAAGTCGAAAAAATTCAATCGGCTTGCAGCTTACTCGTTTGTCTAACGAGAAGGTTTCGCTTTCAAGAGAAATGCAGAAGGTTTCACGTAATTATCAAGATGCTTTGAATACTAAAACCTTGAAATGGTCTAATAATGCAGGTGTGTCTTATATTGATTTGAGTTATTCAAACTTAATGACTCCAAGTGCTATGAACCAACAAAATCCTTATGTATTGACAGATTCATCAGGAGCTGTTGTAATAGCTTCAAATTATCAAAAATATGCTGAAATGATTTCTCCAAACGGTGCCGCAGGCGGTGATTGGGAAAGTAATAGAACACAAATCCTATCTGAATTAACAGGTATTGATATAAGCAAAATAGAAACATATACAAAATATCAGGCTAATCTTGATTCTGCGCAGGCTGAGTTGGATGGATTATACGATTACAAAGAAAGAACAATTGATCCAATGATGAAAAAGTTTGCAGGTAAAGGTGGAACAGCCGGCCTTCTTGAAAACCTCGGTTCAACAACAGGCGGTGGAAGTTTTGCTTCTAAAGGCAACTGGAAAGATGCATATAGTTCAGGAGATTCAATTAAAATTTCTGGTGCTTCTGAATTGCAAGGTATTGGTAATCAATTGAAAAAACTGGCTGCATATTTCCCTGATATTGAAACCAAGGATTTTGAACAAGGTGTTGACAATGCACTTGCCGGTGCAAAAACTTCTATTAACAACGGCTCAGAGCTTCCTACAGGAGGTATGGTTACAGGCTCAAAAGATAATGGCTACGAAGTTAATGTTGTTTCTCTCGTAAATATGGTTTTATCAACTGCGGGTGCTTCAAAAGCTGAAAATAATGCATACTCAGGTTCAAGTAAAGTTAATTACGAATGGTATGATACTTCTTCAGAATATTATTCTGCATGGAAGACTGAACACGATGCCTGGCATGAAAAAGAAGAAGCAGGGCTTGCAAAATATAATGCAGCAGAAACTGCTTTGGCAGGAGTTTTCTCTGCTTCAGAAGAAAGAGAAATAGCTTTCTATGATGCTATTTTTTCAGCAATTGCAGATAAGGGCTGGACATATAATGATAAGGTAAAAGATACAAGTTATCTTAATGATATGCTTCAAAACGGTTCTTATACCCTGACTACAATGACAAAAAGTTTGTATGCAGATGGTAAAAATACTGATGGTTCAGCCAGATTCAGCTACGAATATTCTACAGATATTGCAGTTAACAACACACATGTTTATACCGTTAATGACAACGATGTTCAAAATGAAGCACTGGTTGAATACGAACATCAGAAGAGCATTATTAACGCTAAAGAAACACGTATCGATACCAGAATGACAGATTTGCAGACTGAACAATCTGCTATACAACAAATGCTTCAAGGTATAGAACAGGTTCGCAACGACAATATTGAACGAACATTTAGTATATTCTCTTAAAATCTGAGTATGTTTATGATACCCTGATTACATAGGGGTATTATTAAATGTTTGAATCATTATCAGATAAATTACAGGATATAATTGCTAAAACTTCGGGGCAGAGTGAATTAACTCAGGAAAATATGCAAGATGCTCTTCGTGAGATAAGACGTGCTCTATTGGAAGCTGACGTTAACCTTCGCGTAGTTAAGTCTTTTATTTCAAATATTAAAGACAGAGCAGAAGGCGAAGACGTAATTCGCGGCGTTAATCCTTCACAGCAGTTGGTAAAGATTGTTCATGATGAGTTGATTAATCTTTTGGGTAAAGAAACAAATCCGCTTAATTTCAGCGGCAGCCCTTCTTTAATAATGATGCTCGGTCTTCAGGGTTCGGGTAAAACAACTTCTTCTGCTAAATTAGCGGTAAAACTAAAAAAAGAAGGCAAAAATCCGCTTCTTGTTGCTTGTGACGTTTATCGTCCGGCTGCGATTACCCAATTAAAAACTCTTGGTGAACAAATCGGCGTTGAGGTGTTTTCTGCTGCCGGAAATGATGTTCAGAAAATTATCAACAGTGCAATAGCTTATGCCAAAGACAACGGATTTAATGTTCTTATTTTAGATACAGCAGGTCGTTTGCAGATTGATACCGAAATGATGGCAGAGCTGCTGCTTATTGATAGAGTTTTCAAACCTGCTGAGAAACTTCTTGTTATCGATTCTATGACAGGTCAGGAAGCTGTTAATGTTGCAGAAAACTTTGATGCACAGCTTTCGATTACAGGTCTTGTTTTAACCAAGCTTGATGGTGATTCCCGCGGTGGTGCTGCTTTAAGTATTGTATACTGTACAGGAAAACCTATTAAACTTACAGGTACGGGTGAAAAACTTAATGCTCTGGAAGATTTTTATCCTGAAAGAATGGCGGACAGAATTCTTGGGATGGGTGATATTGTGTCGCTTGTTGAGCGAGCTCAGGAAGTTTTTGATGAAAAAACATCTCTGGAAATGGAAAAGAAAATGGCTAAAGCAGAGTTTTCTTTCAATGATTTCCTAAAAATGCAAGCTCAAATGAAAATGTTCGGTTCAATGGATCAACTTCTCGGTATGATTCCTGGGTTAAAGATGTCAAAAGATGACAGACAGATGATTTCCCACGAAGGAGAAAAACAGTTCAAAAGAATTGAAGTCTTCATTCAGTCAATGACACCTGAGGAGCGTGAACACCCTGAATTAATGAACTCTTCCCGCAAAAAACGCATAGCTCAAGGTTCAGGAATTCCTATTCATGATGTTAATTTATTTATTAATCAATTTGAGCAGATGCGCAAAATGATGAAAGGAATGTCAGATTTAAAATCCAGTATGGGTAAAATGGCAGGCAAATTTGGTGCGCAAGGTGCAGGAAAGCTTTCAATGCATCAAATGATGAAAAATATGAGGCGATTCAAATGAAGCTGATTGTCGGACTCGGGAATGTAGGTAACAAATATACTTTCACAAGACACAATGTCGGTTTTATGCTTGCTGACAGTATTGCGTTGAATAATAATTTGTCTTTTCGTGAAAACACCCGTTTAAAATGTTTAATGACAAATCTTCGTAACGGCGTGGATGATTATTTAATTATAAAACCAACCACATTTATGAATCTGTCGGGGGAAGCGGTTCGCGCGGTTATGGATTATTATAAGATTCCTGTTGAGGATATTCTAATCGTGTATGATGATTTGTCACTTGAACTTGGTAAAATCAGATTTCGAGCAAACGGTTCTGACGGCGGACACAACGGGATAAAATCCGTTATTCAGCATCTGGGTACAAAAGATGTTGCGAGACTTAAAATCGGTATCGGACCGCAGCCAAATCTTCCGTCAGAAGTTTTTGTACTCCAAAATTTCTCAAAAGAAGAACTTGAAACTCTAAAAGGAGTTTTATCAACAGCAAAGAACGGTATAGAATGTTTCTTTAAAGAAGGAATTGCCGTTGCGCAAAATAAATTTAATTAGAGGTAAA